>JAEENM010000022.1 GCA_016283745.1 Bacteroidales bacterium
AAAACTAACTAAATTACGCCGGAAATGTCCGACAAATCATAAGGCAAAGTTATAACTTTTTTTCGTAATATGCAAAAAAAAATGAAAATATTTATTAATGTGTTGAAAAATAGTTGATTGCGTGTTTTATGGCAGTTCGGCGAAAGTTATGACGGAGTCGGGTTTTTGATTGGGCTTGAAAATGATATTAGCCATGGGCGAGCAAGTCCTTTGCGTAAAGCTGATGGTGCGTTTTATGGTGCCCTCTGTTATTGTAGCATCGCCGTCGCGGAACCAGAAACAGTTGTATGGTGCGTAGTAATCGCTTGTAATGGTGAGGTATGCAAAATTGGTGTCCTTTTGTATTGAGGCTGTGCCCGAGATGTGGAAAACGTCGTCGTCCACGGTTACGGTGCCGTCGCCCACGGTGAGGTGGTAAATTTTCGACGACGAGTATTTGATAGCATCTTCGACGTTGTTGTAACTAATTAAAGCTTCGTTTATTACATATTCGAAAGTATAGCACTGGTTTGAAAAATAGTTGTGCAGGCCGCGGTTGGCGAAACTTATTCTTCCCGAGAAAGTCATCATATTCGAAAGCCTGTAGTTGTTTGCGTTGATGGTGAGTTCAGAGCCGTTGGCGTGCCAGTTGGCCGAGAGCTGTATTTGCAAGATGCCGCTACGGGTGCGGATGTCGCCGGTTTCAGTAATGAGAGTGGTGGTGTCGTCGTTGCCGAAATCGACGGTGACGGTGCGCGGGTAGGCGGTAGCACTAGTGGCCATAACTACGGGGTATCCGCTACGGTGCCACAGTGTGGTGTCGGTGGCGAAACGCAGGGCGGTTATCAGCATGTCGTGCGACATGGCTTCGGATTGGGCCATGGAAACGGCGAAAGTGAAATTGTTGCCAGGGTAGTAGGTGTTGTTGTCGATGGGGATTTCTTTGTCATCACAAGAGGTGAGGAATGCCGCGACAAACACTGTAATTGCTAAAAATATCGTTTTTTTCATAAAGCGTCGTTTTTTGTATTATACAATTAACGCAGAAGGTTTCTGGATATTGTGTGGGCTGTTTTTTGTTTTTTTCAAAAAATCACCATTATTGGGTATTGGGCGGATAAAAGTGTGTTTGTATTTTTGCAAAAGAGAAACTGAAAAAGGGTGGTTGATAGAAGCGATTGTGTTTCAGTGAATTGAACGTAATTTCTCCATGTTATTAAATGTATATTAAATGTAAGAGGGTCGGTTTTTAGGAGCCGACCTTCTTTTTTATCTGATTCCCAGTAGTTTGTGCGTCTGCAACGACAGTCGCCATTTCGGATTCTGTTTCACGAACTCTACGCACAAGTCGTTGATTTGTCGGTTTTTGTCGTTGTCGCCCGTGTCGCATGGCTGCACATAGTAATGTTCGGCGGTGATGCCGCAGTCCGACACGGGGTGTTCACCGTCGAAAATCACCTTCACCTCGTTGGCGCGGGTGATGACGCATTTGCCCTCCTCGCCAACGAAGTCCTGCTTGGGGCTCACCGTTATCCAGTCCACGTTTTGGGGCAGCGGCAGTGTGCCGTTGGTCTCCACGGCCACGATTTTGCGTTTGGCATGGAGTCGGTCGATGAGCGACGAAGTCAGCTGCAAGGCAGGCTCGCCGCCTGTGATAACCACCAGAGTAGCAGGGTATTGCGCCACGGTGTCGGCAATCTTTTTTTCAGTCATTTCTTCGAAAGCGTAGTGGCCGGTGTCGCAGAACGGGCACTGCAGGTTGCATCCAGCAAGTCGCACAAACACAGCCGATTTGCCGGTGTTGTAGCCCTCACCCTGAAGGGAGTGGAAAATTTCGTTCACTTTCATAGCACGTCGCTGCTTTGTTCGTCGCGGACGTAGACGGCCATGTTGCCTTCGCTCTCCTGCACCGAGGTCTTGTAGCACTCCGGTATCTGTTCGGTGATCCAGTGCGCGAGGTTCTCGGCGGTGGGGTTGAAAGGCAGCAGCTCGTTGAGGTTGCCGTGGTCGAGATAACCGTGGATTTTCTCTTTGATCTTGTAGAAATCGGCCACCATGCCGTTCTCGTCAAGCTGTTCGGCCTTGCAATAAACGGTTACAATCCAGTTGTGTCCGTGCATCCCCTGACATTTGCTGGGGTAGGGGAGTGTAAGATGGTGGCAACCAGCTATTTCCATTCTTTTTGATACGTAGAACATGATTTTGGTGATTAGTGATTGGTGATTGGTTTGTGAACTGTGAACTGTGATCAGTGAACTGTGATTTTTTTAGTGAACTGTGATCAGTGAACTGTGATGAAGAACGGGGAAAATGATTGATTAACTGCAAACTCAAAACTACAAACTCAATTAATTGTTCATTGTTCATTGTTAATTATCAATTCGTTCCGACTTCCGAGTTCCGAACTCCGAATTAATTGTCCATTGTTAATTGTTCATTTTAAACAACTTCCGACTTCCGAGTTCCGAACTCCGAATTAATTTTCAACTTTCAACTTTCAATTTTCAACTTTCAATTGTCTTCATAATCTGTTTTGTCGATAATTCCGGCGCCTTTGAGGGCTTCTTTGCGTTCGAGGCAGGTGGCGCAGCGGCCGCAGTGTTTGATGCCGCCTTTGTAGCAGGAGTAGGTCTTGGTGTAGTCGATGCCGAGACGTTTGCCTATCTTTGCGATGTCGGTTTTCGAGATGTTGGTGTAAGGTGCTGAAACCGTGATATTTTCGTAGGTGCCGCTGCTCATGGCGTGCGACATGGCGTTGATAAACTCCTCGCGGCAGTCGGGGTAGATGGCGTGGTCGCCGGAGTGGTTGGCTATCAGCACTTTGTGCAGGCCGCGGGTCTCGGCCAGTCCGCAGGCGATGGAAAGCATTATGCCGTTGCGGAAAGGCACCACGGTGGATTTCATGCTTTCGTCGGTGTAGACGCATTCGGGAATGGCGTCGGGACCTTCGAGCAGCGACGACTTGAAATAGCGCGAGAAGAAGTCGAGGGGTATCACCAGCTGCTCGATGCCGAGGGTGCGGCAGTGGTACAGGGCGTATTCCAGCTCCTGACGGTTGTGGTTGCTGCCGTAGTCGTAGGTCACGGCAAGGGCGATGTCGTCGCGTTTGTCGTAGAGCAGCGTTATGGAGTCCATCCCGCCCGAAACTATTATCAGAGAGTCTTTCATAAAGTAATTCAATTCGTTTAATCCGTAATCATGCTTGCATGATAATTCAACAAATTAATCTGCTAAATTCGTGAAATCCGTGTTCGAAAAAAAGTATTATTTGTTATTGAAAGCTTGCAACATACGTTGTTTTGCGAGTTCGTCGAAACGGTGGTCGCCCACATGCTGTGCGAAGGGGTAGATGGCGATGCCGCCGCGCGAGTTGAAAATGCCCGTAACGTCGATGTATTTGGGCTCCATCAGCTGCACAAGGTCTTTCATGATGATATTCACGCAGTCCTCGTGGAAATCGCCGTGGTTGCGGAAACTGCCGAGGTACAGCTTGAGGCTCTTGCTTTCCACCATGCGCACTGCCGGTATGTAGTTTATCAATATTTTTGCAAAATCGGGCTGCCCTGTGATGGGACAGAGGCTCGTAAATTCGGGACATACAAGGGTTACAAGGTAGTCGTTGTCGGGGTGCTGGTTTTCGAAAGTCTCCAGAATTTCCGGCGCGTAGTCGGTGGGGAATTTGGTGCCTTGGTTGCCCAGAAGGGTGATGCTGTCGTTTTTTTCTCTGCTCATGGTATTCGATTTATTTTCAAACGGTTATATCAACCGATTATTCCGTAAATAATTATGATTATCAATGCCACGGGGGCTATGTAGCGGATTAGGAAGTAGTAAGCGCCGAAAAGTCGTGCTTTCAGGGTGCCTCCGTTGGTTATTTCGTCGCGGACTTCGGCCTTGGGGTAGAACCAGCCGAGGAAAATGACCATCAGCAACGCGCCGATGGGCATGATGTACGAGGCGGTCAGCATGTCGAAGAGGTCGAAGAGGGTCTTGCCGAAAATTGTGGCCTCTTTCAGCGGACCGAACGACAGTGCGCAGAAAGCTCCGATGGAGAACACCGTTATCGAAGCCACTACCGATGCCACGCCGCGTTTCCAGTGCAGCTCTTCCACGGCGAAAGCCACCAAAATCTCGAGCAGCGAGATGGTGGAGGTGAGGGCGGCGATGCCCAGCAGCACGAAGAACACAATGGCGAACACGTTGCCCATAGGCATGCTGTTGAACACGTTGGGCAGCACTATGTAAACCAGTTCGGGACCGCTGGCGGGGTCCATTCCGAAGGCGAACACGGCGGGGAATATCACTATGCCCGCAAGTATGGCCACCAGAGAGTCGCACACCGCTATCCAAGTGCTGGTTTTCAGCAGTTTATCCTCTTTGCGGATATACGAGCCGTAGGTCACCATGGCGCCCATGCCGAGGCTGAGCGAGAAGAACGACTGTCCGAGGGCTTCGAGCACCCCTTTGCCGGTCATTTTGCTGAAATCGGGTCTGAAAAGGAACTCCAGACCTTTGGCGGCGCCGTCGAGCGAGAGGCTGCGCACGCACATCACAAGCAGGAGTATGAAAAGCACGGGCATCAGCACTTTCGACACCTTTTCGATGCCTTTCTGCACGCCCATTGTCACCACGAGGGCGGTGAGGACGAGGAAAATGAACTGATACACCAACGGCAGCACCGAGCCTTGCGAGAAGTCTTTGAACACCGTGGCCACCTCGTGGGGCAGCAGGCCGCTGGTCTGGCCGCTGCTCGAAAGCACTATGTAGTT
>JAEENM010000194.1 GCA_016283745.1 Bacteroidales bacterium
CCAAGTTCGGCGACGACTTGGGCAAATTCAAAGGCAATTTCGGCATAGGCGTCATCAGCGACACCGACGCGCAGCCTATCGTGGTGAACTCGCACCTCGGCCGTTTTGCCATCGTCACAGTGGCCAAAATCAACAACATCGCCGAGCTCGAGGCCGAATGTCTTGACAAAGGCCAGCAGTTCACCGAGCTGAGCATGGGCCAGACCAACCCCACAGAGCTTGTGGCTCTGCTCATCACTCAGGGCAAGGACTTCACCGACGGCATACAGAACGTTTTCCGCAAGGTGAAAGGCTCCTGCTCGATGCTCATCCTCACCGACGACGGTGTTATCGCCGCCCGCGACTACTACGGACGCACGCCCATTGTGGTGGGACAGAAGGAGGACAGCTACGCCCTCGCTTCGGAAAACCACAGCTTTCTCAACCTCGGATATGAGACATTGCAGTTTGTTGGCCCCGGCGAAGTGCTAAAAATCACCAACTTCGGCATAAGCCAGCTGATCGCCCCCAACGACAAGATGCAGATTTGCTCTTTTCTGTGGATTTACTACGGTTTCCCCTGCGTGGACTACGAGGGCTTCAACTCCGAAGAGTTCCGCTACAAGGTAGGCTACGAGATGGGTAAGACCGACGATGTGGACATCGATTTTGTGTCGGCCATCCCAGACTCAGGCATAGGCATGGCTTTGGGATATTCCAACGGGCGTCAGGTGCCTTACAAACGCGGAGTGTGCAAATACACCCCCACTTGGTCGAGGAGCTTTATGCCTGTTTCGCAGGAAACCCGCGAACATGTGGCCAAAATGAAACTTATTGCAAACCGCGAGCTTCTGCGTGGCAAACGCGCCGTGTTCTGCGACGACTCCATAGTGCGCGGCACACAGCTTCGCGACAATGTGAAGAAACTCTACGACGCAGGTGTAAAAGAGGTGCATATCCGCATCAGCTGCCCGCCGCTGGTTTACGGCTGCAATTTCCTCAATTTCTCGGCATCGAAAACCGAGCTTGAGCTGATAACACGCCGTGTGATAAAGGAACTCGAGGGCGACAGCACCAAAAATCTGGAACTCTACTGCGACACCACCACCAAACAGTATGCCAACATGGTTGAGGTGATACGCAAACACTTGGGTGTGGATACGCTGAAATTCAACTCGTTACAGACTATCTGCGATGCAGTTGGACTGCCCAAGGAAAGAGTGTGCACCCACTGTTTCGACGGTTCGAGCTACGGTTATTAATATAGTATAAATAAAACAGATTCATAATGATAGCAGTTCTTGGTAGTGGAAGCTGGGCTTCGGCCATAGCAAGCATTATTTTGGAACATCCCGACCAGAAAATAAACTGGTGGATACGTGAGCCCGAAATTATCGAGGGTATGAAAGAAACGGGACGCAACCCACTGTACCTCAGTTCGGTGGAGTACGACGTTAGCCGTATCAATTTCTATTCGGAAGTGAAATCGGTTATCCGCGACTCCAGCGACCTGCTTTTCGTGCTCCCTTCGGCTTTTGTGAGCAAGACTCTGGAAGGCCTCAAACCCGACGATTTTGCAGGTAAGAAAATCCACTCCGCCATCAAAGGCCTTGTGCCCTCCACGGCGCAGATTATCACCGACTACCTGCACGACAATTTCGCCGTAAGCTACGACGACATGACCGTTATCAGCGGCCCGTCGCACGCCGAGGAGGTGGCGCAGGAGAAACTCACCTACCTCACCGTGGCGTCGAAAAATCCCGAGCTGGCGCAACGTGCCTCGCAGTTTATGAAATGCCGTTTTGTGCATACCGAGCTTTCCGACGACGTGGAGGGCATCGAGTATGCCGCCGTGCTTAAGAACGTCTATGCCATTGCCGCTGGTATATGCCGCGGTCTCGGCTACGGCGACAACCTGCTGGCGGTGCTCGTCTCCAACGCCATGCAGGAGATGGACACCTTCATCAACAGCCTGCACCCGATGGACAGCCGTCAGCTGGAGCGTTTCAGCTACCTCGGCGACCTGCTGGTTACGGCCTACTCGCAGCACAGCCGCAACCGCACTTTCGGCAATATGATCGGCTACGGCTACTCCGTGCGCGGCGCGCAGCTGGAGATGAAAATGATTGCCGAAGGCTACTATTCGGTGAAATCCATCGAAAAAATCCGCAAGAAAAACAATATCGAACTGCCTATCGTGGAAGCTATCTACAAAATCCTCTACGAAGACGCCACACCGCGTCGTGTGATGAAAAAAATCGTCGAGAATTTCCATTAAAAACGGCTTCCGAACTAATCAAAAAGGGCTTCCGGACTTCCGAGAAGCCCTTTTTTTGACGCTTTGTCTGTAAAATTATTACCAAATAAAATGCTGAATTATAATAAATTAACGCAGGAAAATATCTTTTTTTTGCAATAATATTTTGTAATACAGAGAAAAATCGTACTTTTGCACCAACATTTAATAACATTAAAAGAGAATAATTATGGCTTACAAAATTTCTGACGACTGTGTAGCATGTGGAACATGCGCAGGCGAATGCCCCTCCGGAGCTATCTCTGAAGGCGACATCTACAAAATTGATCCTGACAAATGCGTGGACTGCGGTACTTGCGCCGACGCTTGCCCCATGGGAGCAATCAACCCCGCATAAGTTTTAATCACAGATCGATAAAAAAAGACATCCTTTCGGGATGTCTTTTTTTTGTTTGCAGTTTGCAGTTTTGAGTTTGCAGTTGATTTATAGTTTACAATTTATAATTTATAGTTTAAAGTTGATGGCTGATAATCAACAGATTATCAGCCATCACTAATTACTAATCACTAATCACTAATCACCATTCACTCATCACTGTTCACTGTTCACTGGTTGTCATACTGCTCTATCTCGTTGCAGAAGAATTCCAGCTGTATTCCCGCCTGACGGAACATCTCCTCGCTCTCCTGTCCGGAGTGGTATTTGCGTTCGCACACCACACGTTTTATGCCGCAGTTGATAATAAGCATGGCGCAGGTGCGGCAGGGGGTCATACGGCAGTAGAGGGTGGCGCCGTCGAGGGCTATGCCACGTTTGGCGGCCTGGCAGATGGCGTTCTGCTCGGCGTGGACAGTGCGCACGCAATGCGTGGTGATCTCGCCGTTCTCGTGAATCATCTTGTGGAACAGGTGTCCCACCTCGTCGCAGTGGGGCAGTCCCGAGGGCGAGCCCACGTAGCCGGTAACCAGCAGCTGACGGTCTTTCACTATCACACAGCCGCTGCGTCCGCGGTCGCAGGTGGCGCGCTTGGAGGCGGCGTTGGCAAGTTCCATGAAATACTCGTCCCATGACGGACGCACGTGTTTGCAGCCCTCCTTGGCGGAGATTTCTTTTAGCACCTTCTCCACTTCGGCGTTCAGTTCGGCGATGGTGCCGTTGTTCATAAACGTATAGTCGGCCTGGTCGATACAGGCTTTGATATTCTGTTTGTTGGGGTCGGTCGACGACATCTCGCGCTGCTCGTTGGCAATGAAAGTGTCGAAATCGATGTGGTCCGTCTCCGAGCCGCGCAGCGTTATGCGTTGGTAGCGGGTGTTGGCGTCGGCGTCGATGGCGAAGAGGTAGAAATGCGCTTTGCCGCGCAGGGCTGACACCTCGCCGGGGGTGCGCACGCTCTCTATTATGCAGTTGCGGCCCGAAGCCTGAGCCTGCTGGTAGAGCTGTTCTACGATGTAAGAAGGCGAGTGCGTGGCACGCAGGTCGTTGCCCACGATGGTCATGCTGTCGCGGTTCACCTCCATGCCGCGGCGTTTTATCTCTTGGGTGATGAATTCGCGCACCGAGAAGTGTGCAAAGCCTTTCTCTTTGACAAGATAATCCACTATGGTGCCCTTGCCAGCTCCTATAGTGCCTGTAATTCCGATAGTTATCATCAGTTTTGATTTTTGATTTACGATTGCAAATTTACACTTTTTCTGTGAGTTGTGAAAAATAAATTTTGCAGAATAGGAAAAAAAACGTAATTTTGCAGTCTGATTTCGAAGTGAAATCACGAAGCGTTATGCCTCGTTCTTGCAGATAGAGCAGTTTCCGTATTATCAAAAGCTTGTTGTCGTTTGCAGGTGTAGCTTTGACGGATAACATGCAGTTTGTTTATGATTCTTCTATGTCTGGGCGGTTGGCGTACAGAACCACGTTTCTGTTGTAGGACAAGTTTTTGCTTGGTCGGTTCTGCCAAGTGTTTTTTTTGTTGCGCCCGGCACGTATCTAGGGCTGTATAAATGGATAGGATAATTATTAAAATTGGGAGCGGCTCTTTCAACGACATCGTGGTTTCTGACGACAGCGTGCAGACGGGACATTGTAGGATTATTTTAGACGAGGAGGGTCTGTTTGTAGAAAATTCCGACAGGAAATCAGAGACTTATGTCAATGGCAATCTGATAAACTATCGTTCGAAACTTTCGCTTGGCGACGAGTTAAAAGTGGGTGCGGTTGTCGTCGATTGGAAAGATATGATGATGTCATATCTTTCCGACCCGGATAACTATGACGCCTCACACGACTATCATTTGGAGAATTATGTTGTGGAGGACAGCGATGGTTCGTCGAACGACGACGCTTCATCGCAAGCCCCCGAGACTAAATCGAAAAATAGGGCGGCAAAGGGCGGCGGCGCAGCTGCGACAGTTATTTTTATTATATGGATTATCATTAAAATTGCTTTGCGTTGCGGAAACAACAGTCATCATTATCCTACAGGTGGGGATGGGTCTTCTTTAATGTCAACATTCACTGAGCTAAGTGATTGTGTTAAACAAATGAATGGGACTATGCCCGACACTTTGGATGAGCAAGGAGATTTTGTTATGACAAGCGCAGAACTGAAGGAGGATTCTACAAAAAACCTTGTGGTCAAAATTGATGTGAACGACTCTCAAATTCCGATGAAAATAATGGAAATCCTTTATTTAGATAATTGTTTTATGGTTATTACAGAAGGCTATGAATGGGAAAAAGGATATGGATCGAGGGTGAAGAAAGAAAAGCTAGGCGACTTTCTTGCAAGAAAAAAATGCGGCCTTTCTCTGATGTTTGTCGGGAAAAAGAGCAGCGACACTATTTGGGGGCTTTACAGCGTAGACGATTTGTTAAAACGCGACTCCGTATTCTCCGATTTCATGGACGACACCACAGCCTCCTATTAGTCGCAACGACGAAAAAGAACTGGATGTCTTTCTATGGTATAAATAATTGAAATACAGTTTATAAAAGATTTTTGCGATGAGAACGAAAAAACTGCTTGTCCTGTTTTTGCTGTCGGCTTTTGTTACAGCAGTACCGGCGGAAAATTCTGAATCAATGGCTGATGACAAGAGCTGCACCGATGTTGTTTTGCCAAAAGTCCAGCAAAAACCAAACGCCCCTGTAGTATATGTTGATTTGGGGTTGCCAAGTGGCACGTTGTGGCAGCAAAAGGCTACCGAACATTCTATAACCTATAGGGATGCATTGAAAAAATATGTAAAGAACCTTCCTTCCCAAGAACAATGGGAAGAGTTGAAAAAATACTGCGAGTGGGAAAAAATCGACAACGGTGAGTATTACGAGCAGGATGGCGAAGTTTATCGGATTGGCGGCGAAGTGGGATTCAAGGTGATAGGACTGAACGGCAATAGCATCTATATTCAATGCGAAGGTTATGTTGACACCCGCGAGAATTTGTGTGTCGGTTGTGGAGGCGTCGGCGGAAGCCAAGGCGTCTATTTCTCTTCAACTTGTAGGAACAACTATTCATCCGTTTGGTGTTTCTGGATTAGCGACGACGGCTTTGAGGGCAGTTATTGGGATTTCGACAATGTCGATAATTACCAACTTAGTGTAATACTTGTGCAATAAATGTGCATTGGGTATGTTATTTTTCAATAATAATAGTTTTAGCGACATGCAATAGTGAACTGATTGTTTGTGAATGAGTGGTGATTTTCAGTATTTTACAATTGTATATTTTGCAGTGCCGTAAAAAAAAACGTGTTTTGCAGTCGGATTTCGAAATGAAATCACCACGCGTTATGCCTCGTTCTTGCAGATAGAAATGTCGGAACCTTCCGTCTTGTGCAAATTGAAAATCTGTTTTTCAATTTGCACAAATTTATATATACGCCTCAAACAAAGGGTTGTGAAAAAACTTCACC
>JAEENM010000001.1 GCA_016283745.1 Bacteroidales bacterium
CCGTTTTTGCTTGCCGGAGCGGCGAACTGCACGTGGTTCTCGCGGGCGTAGTCGCCCACAAAACGTTCCAGCTTGCCAATGGCGATGGGTTCGAAACGTCGTCCCATTATGCATTTGCCCTCGCACTGTGTCTCCTGCGGGCACACACGTCCGCACACCGACGGCAGGGCGGAGTCCTCGTTGATAATCTGTGCGGCTTTGTTGAAATCGCCTTCGGCAATGCATTTGATGAAATCGGGGATTTTGATGTTGACGGGGCATCCCTCCACGCAGGCGGGTTTCTTGCATTGCAGACAGCGTTGCGCCTCCACTATGGCTTCGTCGGGACTGTAGCCGAGACATACCTCGTCGAAGTTCTTGGCACGCACCAGCGGCGGCTGTTCGGCCACGGGCACACGTTTCGACTTGTCGCGCGTCTCTTCGGTAATACCTCCCACATGGCAGGTGTGGCCTTCGGCAATTTCCTCGGCCTCAAGCTCTTTGCGCGTTTCGATATTGTCGTACATGGCCTGACGTTTCATGGCGTTGTCAAAATCCACAAGGGCGCCGTCGAATTCGGGACCGTCCACGCAGGTGAACATCGTCTTTCCGCCCACAATCACGCGGCAGGCACCGCACATTCCCGTGCCGTCGACCATTATGGAGTTGAGACTTACTGTGCACTTGATGCCGTATTGCTTTGCCATATTGGCCACAGCGCGCATCATCACCATCGGGCCGATGGCCACAATTTCGTCGTAATGTACGCCGTTTTCTATCTGCTGTTGCAAGACGTTGGTTACCAATCCTTTGTATTGCGAAGTGCCGTCGTCGGTGGCGACGAAGAGGTTGCTCATGGTGCTTAACTCCTTTTCGTAAACAAGCATGGAGTGTGTCTTGGCACCGATGATGCAGTCGGCGGTAATGCCGTGATTATGAAGCCATTTCACCTGCGGGAAGATGGGTGCTATGCCCACGCCTCCGCCTATGAACACGAAACGGTGTTTTTTCAGTTCGTCGAGGGGGATATGTACAAATTCGGAGCTGCGTCCGAGGGGACCGACGATGTCGAGGAAACTGTCGCCGGCCTGATAGGTGGCCATCTCGCGGGTGGACTGTCCCACAGCCTTGAAGACGAGGGTTACGGAACCCGACTCGGTGTCGTAGTCGCTGATAGTGAGGGGGATGCGTTCGGAATTTTCTTTCATCTTTACGATGAGGAACTGTCCGGGCAGTGCCGATTTTGCTATGCGCGGTGCCAGAACGTCGTACTGGTAAGTGTCGGCCGAAAGCTCTTTTCTTGATAGGATTTTGTACATAGTTTTATGGATTGGGTTATTTACTCTGTTTCTTATGCGATGTTTGTAGTGATGTCGCGTCTCTCCGAGACGCCGATTTCTAGTGAGTTTGTCGTAACCCCCACACTGCACTTCGTTTGTGAGGGGTTATTAAGATGATGTGTCTCCGACACATTTATGGTTTTTACCCCCACACTGCACTTTGTTTGTATGGGGTTATTAAAATGATGTGTCTCCGACACATTTATGGTATTTCTTATATTTGTTTTAATCACTGTTTTTCGTTTTGATGACGGGATATTCTACACGCACGTGATAGATGCTCACCATACGTTTTTTCAGAATCTGTTTTATCTTGTCGATGTCGCGGAAAGTGATGTCGCAGTTCGACAGTTGGTTGTCGGCAATCTTGGCGTCAATAACGCGGTCGATGATATTGCCGATGCTCTCCTCGTTGCGTTCCTTGAGGCTTCGCACGGCGGCTTCCACGGAGTCCACAAGCATCACCACTGCAGTTTCTCGCGAGTAGGGACGCGGGCCGGCGTACATAAAATCGGCCTCGTCAACGGGCTGACCGCCGTTTTCGTTCATCTGTTTGTTGTAGAAATAACCAACTTTTGAAGTGCCGTGGTGGGTGCGGATAAAGTCGATGATCACCTCGGGCAGGTGGTATTTCTTCTTGGCCAGTTCCACCCCGTCGGTGACGTGGTTGATGATGATCTGCGCACTCTCGGTGTTGGAGAAATCGTTGAGGGGGTTGAAATCGGCGCTCTGGTTTTCGGTGAAGAACTGCGGATTCTCGGTCTTGCCAATGTCGTGGTACAGCGCGCCCACCTTGGTAAGCATGGCGTTGCCGCCAATTTCGTGGATAAGGTCCTCGGAGATGTTGGCCACCTGAACAGAGTGCTGGAAAGTGCCGGGAGCCTTGTCGGCAAGGTCGCGGAGGGCTTTGTTATTGGTGCTCGAAAGCTCGATAAGGGTGAGCTTGGTGACGAATCCGAACATCTTCTCGAAAAGATAGATGAGTGGGTAGGCCAGCAGGGTGAGCATGGCGTTGAAGAAGAAGATGGCGAAATGCCTCAGGTCGAGGTCGCTGAGGGTGGTGTCCTGCGAAAGCAGTCCGGCGATGTAAACCAGTGAGTACGAGGCAAATATCGAAAGACTGGCGATGAAGAACTTGGAGCGTTGCTCGAAATTTTTCACGCTGATGATGGATACCATGCCGGTGATTATCTGGTAGTAGATAAATTCGTAACTATTTGGC
>JAEENM010000004.1 GCA_016283745.1 Bacteroidales bacterium
AAACCGTTGGCTTTGAGGAACTGGTCTATCTCCTGCGGCACTGCGTCGAGACGTGCGGCGCGGACACCGTAGCCGGGCAGGATCTCTGCTTTGGGCTGAGTTTCGGCCAAGTCCTTTACGCTCGACTCCAGTCCGCCGCTGCCGAAAGTGCAGAAGGGAACGATTTTCTTGCCACTTAAGTCGTTGTTTTTGAGGAAGGTAGTAACTGGCGGTGCGTAGGTGCCGAACCATACGGGATAGCCGAGGAAAATAACGTCGTACTGCGAGAGGTCGGCCTTAAGGGGCTGGATTTCAGGCAGAACGCCGGCTTCGCGTTCACGCATGCAACGAGCGATAGTCGAGTCGAAATCGCCATCGTAGGGAGGGGTGGAGATGATTTCCTCGATGTCGGCGCCGAGGCGGTTGGCAATCTCTTCGGCCACAACCTTGGTTTTCGAGGTCTGCGAATAATAAAGCACCAGAACTTTCGGAACTTCTTGTTTTTCGGTCTTCGAGCCGCACGAAACGGCAGTCATAGCCGCAACGGTGAGGACCATCATAAGTTTAAAATTTCTCATTGTATTGATGTTTTTATGTTATTGTTTTCGTTTTGCAAAGGTACACAAAATAATTGGATTATTTAAATTTGAACACGAATTGCACGAATTAACACGAATATTTGTGCGAGTTTTCACTTGATTATTATTGAGATAGTTTAACTTAAGTAAAGGTCGCGTCTCTCCGAGACGCCTATTTTGCCGAGTTTGTTTTTACCCCACACTGCGTTCTGGTATTCTCCGCTTCGCTATCAAAACAGCCACTGGCTGTTTTTTCATGTGGGGTTATTGAGATTTAGCCTCTCCGAGGCATTTTTGGTATTTATTTATGATTATATTATAAAACATTAATTTCCATGAATTTACCGTTAATTTCTGGAAAAAATTTACGGCAATTTGTGTTGCACAACCTTTGTCAATGTGGTTTTTTCGAGGTCGAGCAGGAAGGCTTTTTTGTCGGTGCCTGCGGCGTAGCTGGTGAGGGAACCGTCGCTGCCGAGCACCCTGTGGCAGGGGATTATCAAGGCTATGGGGTTGTGTCCCACCGCATTGCCCACAGCTTGTGCCGACATCCGTTCCAAACCGTTCTCGCGGGCGATGGCACGTGCTATCTCGCCGTAGGTGACGGTGTGGCCGTATGGGATTTCGAGCAGCAGTTGCCACACATGTTTGCGAAAGTCGCTGCTCTGCACCCTCAGATTCGGGGTGAAATCGGGGATTCCGCCACCGAAATAGCGGTCGAGCCAGAGGAGGGTCTGGCGGAAAATGGGCAGGTCGGGATTTTCGGAAGTGTTGGCGGAAAGCGTCGCGGCGAAATATTTTTGACGCTCGAACCAAAGTCCTGTAAGTGCCTCTCCGTCGGAGGCGAGGACGATACCGCCAAGCGGCGACTGGTAGCGGGCGGTGAAATCCATAGGGGGTAATGGACTGAGAATCAGATGTTGTAGTTCCTTGCGCCGAAGATGGCACTTCCCACGCGCACCAGCGTGCTGCCCTCCTCGATGGCGATGGGGTAGTCGTGCGACATGCCCATGGAAATTTGCGTAAAGTCCTGTTTGTCAGCGAAGAACTCCGCTTTCAGTTGTTCGAAAATACCTTTCAGGTTGCGGAACTCGGAGCGCACAAGCGACATATCGTCGGTGTTGGTGGCCATACCCATAACTCCCACGATGTTAATATTTTCCATGGTTTTGTAATCCTCGGAGCGGAGCATTTCGGAGGCTTCGGCGTAATCGAGGCCGAACTTTGTCTCCTCGGTGGCGATGTGGAACTGCAACAGACAGTCTATCACACGGTTGTGTTTGCGTGCCTCCTTGTTTATCTCGTGCAGCAGTTTCTGGCTGTCCACGCTGTGAATCAGCGACACGAAAGGGGCGATATATTTTATCTTGTTGGTCTGCAGATGTCCTATGAAGTGCCACTGTATGTCAGCGGGCAGCACTTGGTGTTTGTCGCGCATTTCGAGGGCGTGGTTTTCGCCGAACACACGCTGTCCGGCATCGTAGGCGGCTTGCAGGTCCTCCACGGGTTTGGTTTTCGACACGGCCACGAGGGTTACCCCTTCGGGAACGGTCCTGCGTATTTTTTCGAGGTTTTCGCTGATGTTCATTTTGTATCTTTTTTCGATGTGTCGTCGAGGTATTGCGGCGGCAGCTTGTCTTTGTTGATGTGCGAGTTGTGTTTCAGGAACTCATCGCGGTAACGCTGCGAGCGTCGTTGTCCCCAACGGGGGAAAAACACCGTGGCACACAGCCTGTAAACGACGTACAGTATTATTATCCCTATGATGAAGTACCAGAACATGCTTATTTATAATGAATTGCGGGGCGACGAAGTCGCCCCGCAAGTTGAGGTTTTATTTTGCCGACATCTCGGTGAAATATTCGTAGAAATAGGGTATTGTCTCGATACCGCGGTAGAAGTTGAAGAGCGGGTAGTTCTCGTTGGGGGCGTGGATGGCGTCGCTGCCGAGGCCGAAGCCCATAAGTATCGACTTGATGCCGAGGATTTTCTCGAAACCTGCCACGATGGGGATGCTTCCGCCGCTGCGTGTGGGTATGGGACGTTTGCCGTAGGTGGTCTGGTAGGCCTTTTCGGCAGCTTTGTAGGCTGTCATCTCCAGAGGCGACACGTAAGAGGCACCGCCGTGTGACGGGGTTACTTTCACCGTAACGCAGTCGGGAGCGATGCTTTCGAAATAGTTCTTGAACATCAGGCTGATTTTCTCGAAGTCCTGATTGGCAACCAGACGTGTGGAGATTTTAGCGTGAGCCTTGGCGGGAAGGACGGTCTTGGAGCCTTCGCCGGTGTGTCCGCCCCAAATTCCGCAGACGTCGAGGCAGGGACGAATGCCGGTGCGTTCGTTGGTGGAGAAGCCTTTTTCGCCGTGTACGGTCTTGATTTCCAAATCTTTCTGATATTTATCCAAATCGAAGGGAGCCTGAGCCATCAGGGCGCGTTCCTCGTCGGAGATAACCAGCACGTCGTCGTAGAAACCGGGGATGGTGATATGGTTGTTCTCGTCGTGGAGCGAGGCAATCATCTTGCAGAGTATGTTGATGGGGTTGGCCACGGCGCCGCCGTAGATACCCGAGTGCAGGTCGTGGTTGGCGCCAGTAACTTCGACATCCCAGTAGCAGAGTCCGCGCAGACCGCTGGTGATGGAGGGGATGTCCTGAGCTATCATTCCGGTGTCGGAAACGAGGATGATGTCGGCCTTGAGCAGATCCTTGTTCTCTTCGCAGAAAGCGTAGAGGCTGCCGGATCCTATCTCCTCTTCGCCTTCGAGCATGAATTTGACGTTGCAGGGCAGCTGGTTGGTGCGTACCATAAATTCGAAGGCTTTGGCGTGCATAAACGACTGACCTTTATCGTCGTCGGCGCCGCGTGCCCAGATATGTCCGTCTTTGACCACGGGTTCGAAAGGCTCGGTGTTCCAGAGCTCCAGCGGGGCCACGGGCATCACGTCGTAGTGGCCGTACACGAGGACAGTGGGTTTGGCGGGGTCGATGGTCTTGCGGCCGAAAACCACGGGGTTGCCTTTGGTGGGCATCACTTCGGCGTGGTCGGCACCGGCGGCAAGGAGGAACTCCTTCCATTTGTTGGCGCAGCGCACCATGTCGTCCTTATGTTCCGCTTCGGCGCTGATGCTGGGGATGCGTATCAGCTCGAAAAGCTCGTCAAGAAAACGGTCTTTGTTTTCGTCGATGTATTTTTTTACGTCTTTCATGGGTGTATGTGTTTGATTTGTTTATATTTTCGTTGTCGGAAAAATATATAACGCAGAAAGTGGGGTTTTAAGTATCTGAAAAGGGAAAAAAGTTCATAACTGTTTTTTTTTCCAGAATCGGGCGTTTCACCCCGCCACCACCTCCACCTTGCTGCAGGATTTGTTGTCTTGCTGTATAACCTGAATCTGTACGGGGATGCACTCTTTCACCTCGTCGCGGTGGCTGATGGCGTACACCTGCCTGTTGTTGCTTGCACGCAGAGTCTCAAGGGTGTTGATGGCTTTGTGCAAAGGCTCGCCGCTCAGGGTGCCGAAACCCTCGTCGATAAACAGTGTCTCCACCTTCAGACTCTGGCCTATCTCGCTCAACGCCAGGGCCAAAGCCAAGGAGACGAGGAAGCTCTCTCCGCCCGAGATGGTGCTTGCCGGACGTCTCACCCCGCCTTGGTAGGCGTCTTCCACAAGTATTATCAGATCTTGTCCGGGAGCCGTGTGCAGTGTGTAGCGGTCGGTGAGGGAACGCATGTGGACGTTGGCGGCGTTTACCAAATTGGCAAGGATGTAGCTCTGCGCGATGAGTCGGAACTTGTCGCCGTTGCCATCGCCAATCAGTTTGTCGAGTTTTCTCCATTTCTCATATACGGCTTTGCGCTTTTCGTACTCGGCTTTGAGTCCGGCCAATTCCTCTTTCCGTTTGTCGTCGTCATTCAGCTGCTGTTCGATGGAACCATAGGTGTTTCTGGAGGTGTCCGCCTGTTCCTTCAGTTCGGCAATGGCCTTTTGCAGATTTTCGATGCTATCGCCCTCGGCTAATTCTGGTTTGGTTTTCTGATGTTCCTCTATCTGTCTGTTGATGGTTTCCAAAGAGCCTTGTGCAGTGGCAAAGATTTGTCTTTTGTCGTCGATATACTTGCGCTGTTGCGCGATTTGCTCTTTCAGTTGCAGCAACTGTTCCAATCTTTGCAGAGTGATTTCGGAGTGCTCTTTCAAGAAATTGTCGAGAAATACTCGGTTTGCGTTAAGGCTTTCCGTAGCAGTATTTTTGTTCGTCAAAACGGAGGTGATGCTGTTCGAAAGACTTTGTGTCGCTGCTGCGATATTGCCTATCTCTACAGCACTTTGGGATTTCATGGAGCTCCATTCGGGAAGGTCTTTGAGTATGCCCTCTATCGTATCGTTCAGCACCTTCTCTTTGTGTACCTTGGTTTCTTCGAGAGCCCTTTGCAGATTATCGTGTCTTTCGGCCCGTTTTATCTTTGCATCAAGCTCTTTTCTTTGCTGTTCTGCATTTGCCTTGGCCTGTTCCAATACCCCGATGGTCTGCTCGTCGAGCGGTTGCGATATGTTGCATTTCCCCAAGGATTCGATGGCGGCGTTTTTGGCGTTTTCGAGCGATTGGTCCTCGTTGTAGGCTTTCAAATCTTTATCATAGGTGGGTTTGTTCTGTTTTAGCCAAATTGTGCAGTTTTTCAGAAGTTCGTTCAGTTGGTCGTAGTTGTTTTTCGCATCGTCGCGTTCCTTTTTGGCCTTGGCAACAGCTTTTTGTAACACTTCTTCGTGCGGAACGGTGTCGAGCGATGTCACGGCTTGTCCGCAGATGGGACATCTGTGGCCGGTTTGTAAACTTTCACGCAGTTTCTCGGCCAGAGTATTAACAGCCATGTTCAGTCGCTCGTAGTCTCCCTCTGCCGCTTCGTAACTCTTTTTGGCATTCTCCACCTTGGGAGTCAGATCGTTGAGTTCTCCGGTTTTCTTGTCAATTTCTTCCTTCTTTTGGACAAGTTTCTCGCCCGTCGCCACTCGTTCGTTGTGTTTATTGAAATAGGTATTGACACGTTCTTTGGCAAGGTCGATGTTGCCAGTCAGGGCCAACAGCTCTTTGAATTGGTTTTCCAATTGCTCTTTCGAAGTGGGTTGGCCTCCTTCGGCCTTCATCTCTTCGTCAATTTTCTTGATTTTATTGTTGAATGCTTCTATCTGTCTGAGTACAAATTCTTTGCCGTTGAGCAAGGTGACGTACTTCGACTTCAGCTGTTCTATCTGTTGTTTTGCCTGATTTATTGTTGCGTTCGCTTCGTTGATGGCTGTCAGCGATTTACGTGCGTCGTCGGTGGCATCCCAGTCGGACACGTTCTGTTGCAATGCCTTGAAATTGTCGGTTTCTATCTCTTTCTTTGCGTTCGTAAGTGCTTCTTGCGTTTTTCCCTGGTTGTCGAGCAGGGTTTTCTGTGTCGACTGCCATTTTTCTTTATTCTGCGCAGTTTCCAGATTGGCATCCAACAATTTAAGCTCTTTGCCGATCTCATCGCGTTTTGCCTCTGTTTCCGCCCTCTGCTCAGGTGTCATCGCCTGTTCTTTCTTCTCAGGATCGACATCTTCCATTTCCTTTTTGTATTTTTTGTTTGTTAAATCGTGGACCTTCATTCCGATTTCGGAGTATTGCTCGGTGTTGGTGATTTTTTCGAGAATGGCGGCTTTCTCTTCGTTGCTGCACTTCAGAAAACGGGTGAACTCGCCCTGCGCCAGCATGGTGGTACGGCAGAATTGGTCGAAAGTCAGGCCAATTGCAGCAAGGATGGCCTCCATCATCTCCTTGTCTTTCCCGGTTCCCTTGATGTTGCTTACGCCGTTGCCGGGCTGTGGCGAGGCCTCAGGATGGGTGAGGTTTTGCAACGTCCAATCGCGGTAGAGGTTTTTTGTTTTGCGCTTTACGTGCCATTCGGCCTCATACTCGTTTCCGTCGCTGCCAAGGAACCGCAGTCGCGAATAGGCATCGGTGGTGTTTTTCCGCATCAGCTGCATGGTGTCTGTAATGTCCATCGAGTCGTTGTCGTTTTCCTGCCATTTGCCGTCCATCTCAGTGTTGACCAAACGTGGTGTGGTGGCATAAAGTGCCAGGCAGATGGCGTCAAGGATGGTGGATTTGCCTGCGCCTGTATCGCCGGTAATCAGCACCACATTGCTGTCGGAAAGCGGAGCATTTTCAAAATCGATAACGGCATCTTCGATAGATGCGATGTTGTGTATTTCCAGTTTTCTCAGTTTCATAATTAGTCCTCCTTGGCTTTAAGTTCGTCCAACACTTCTTCGAACAGGGGTCGCGCTTCTTCTTCGTTGAAGCTGGCATTGGTGTCAGCGGCAAACATCTTCACCACTTCCCACGGGTCGGTGGCCTGAAATTCTTCCACGCTCATCTGTCGCGTGCCGCCGCTGCCGCTGTCTGCAATGGTTCTGCGCTTGGCGTTGATGAAACAGAACACATATTCCTTGCCGTTGGCCTGAGCAACCGCTTTTTCGTATGCGTTGGAAGGCATGTTTTCGGGGTCTGTGATATTCAGACGGATGTACTCTTTGGCGTCGGCGGGATATGCCCCGTACTGGGCGTCAACATCTTCCCATTTGCCGAACACGCTTGTGTCCTTTGGATTGGGCAAGGTCACCAGCGGACGGGGGTTGATGATTTCTTTGAAGGTGTAATTGGCGTCGGTCAGTGTCGCATTGTGTTCGGGGATGTCCACAATGGTCACCGAATGGGGATAGGCCTCGTCGAAACTCACAGCCATCGGCGAACCGCAGTAGCGCACGTTGTGCTTGCCTGTGTGTACGAACTGAGGTTTGTGGATATGGCCCAAAGCCAGATAGTCGTATCTACCGTCTATGGTGCTCACATCGACAACATCCACGCCTCCCACACGCTTGTCGGTGGCATCGTCGTGTCCTGCGAAATCGCCGCCCGAAATTGCGGTATGGGCGCTGAAAACCACGGGGAGATTTTGCGTATTTCTTTGCTCCACAATGTCAAGCAACTGACTGTAAGCGTTTTCGGGCAACAAACGGTCGTGTGTAAATGGCAGAGCCACCACGAAGCCTTTGTCGGGAATCTCGATGATGTGCGATTCCATGTCCTCCTTGTTGAACTTGCCTATCATATATACATTGAGTGCCTCCCACGGTGTCTTGAAAATCTCGTGTTTCGTGCCGCTGTCGTGGTTGCCGGCGGTTACCACAATGGTCATCTCGGGACAAGCCTTGCTCAACTCGATTATGGTTTTGTTGAACATCTTCTGCACGGCGGGCTTGGGGTCGGAGATGTGGTAAACATCGCCGCTTACAAGAAATAAGTCGGGCTGTGCCTCTTGGGCAATCCGTACCATCTGGTCGAGCATGGCCTGCTGTTCGTTTGTGCGATCGTAGCCATAGAGCACATGCCCTAAATGCCAGTCGCTTGTGTGTAATATCTTCATGTTTTTCCTTTTTAAGTCATTGCAAATATAATAAAAAATTCCGAAACGGCAAACACTGTTTAACATTTTTTTTGTGGATTTTCGTTCGGATTCCTCTCCAAACAATATCCCGCAGGTTTCAGCGTTACCTGTTTTTTTTAATAAAAATGTAAAACGCTTTGTTACAAGCATTTGTCACCGATGCTTTTTCCTCGACGGCAACAGCCAGCTGCGCTATCTCGACAACAATGAGAAAGTGATAGACAGCTCATCTAAAAAGTGAGCCCGTCGTAGGAGGCTGAGCTTGTCGAAGTGAAGAAACATTCAGTGAATGTTTCGATAGCGAAGCGGAGAATAAAAATCAACTTTCAACTTTCAACTCTCAATTTTCAATTCATTTTGAATTGGTAACCAACCGGACTGATCCGCCGAAACATCTTCTACATCCTCCGTATGTCATATAACCGTATCCTGCGGGACACACAAAGTAATGACTTGACAGATTTGAGTTTTGTCCCTGTACATAACAATTCGACGAAGTCCAATAGTATGCTGCAGCCCCGCCCACATCAGTATGGTACCTGTTCAATCCGCTGGGCAGGAAAACGGCCCCCATGCTCTCCATCATAGCCCATTCTGCAACGGTATAACTGTTGGAGTCTCTCCCAGGCGAGAAAGTAAGTCCTTGCGGAGTCCAGTCGTCGGGGAGGAGAAACGCCCCGTACACTCCGTTTACAGTACCCAAGCCCCATTTCTGTCCGGCATCGGTTCGGTATCTTATAAGGTATTCACATTCTTCGTAAGAAAGTGTTCTCCATACTCCTGACCTATTACCGCCGTTGCTTATGGCGTTGTAAACACCCCAGTCGTAATTGGCGCTGGTCCCTACAAGGTTGGTGTCTGGCATATTCAACGACGGACCGTATCCCCACCAGTTGT
>JAEENM010000023.1 GCA_016283745.1 Bacteroidales bacterium
TTAATTGAGTTGGTAGTATTGAGTTTGCAGTTAATCAATCATTTTCCCCGTTCTTCAGCACAGTTCACTGATCACAGTTCACAGTTCACAAACCAATCACCAATCACCAATCACTAATCACCAATCACCAAAATCATGTTTTACGTATCAAAAAGGATGGAAATAGCTGGTTGCCACCACCTTACACTCCCCTACCCCAGCAAATGCCAGGGGATGCACGGACACAACTGGATTGTAACCGTATATTGCAAGGCCGAGCAGCTTGACGAGAACGGCATGGTAGCAGATTTTTACAAAATCAAAGAGAAAATCCACGGCTATCTCGACCACGGCAACCTGAACGAGCTGCTGCCCTTCAACCCCACCGCCGAGAACCTCGCGCGCTGGATCACCGAACAGATACCGGAGTGCTACAAGACCTCGGTGCAGGAGAGCGAAGGCAACATGGCCGTTTACGTCCGCGACGAACAAAGCAGCGACGTGCTATGAAAGTGAACGAGATTTTCCACTCCCTTCAGGGCGAGGGCTACAACACCGGCAAATCGGCTGTGTTTGTGCGACTTGCGGGCTGCAACCTGCAGTGTCCGTTCTGCGACACCGACCACACCGCTTTCGAGGAGATGGCGGAAGAACAGATTGCCGACACCGTGGCGCAATACCCTGCTACTCTGGTGGTTATAACAGGCGGCGAGCCTGCCTTGCAGCTGACTTCGTCGCTTGTCGACAGACTCCACGCCAAACGCAAGACCGTGGCCGTTGAGACCAACGGCACCCTGCCATTGCCCGAAAACGTGGACTGGATAACGGTGAGCCCAAAGCAGGACTTCGTGGGCGAGGAGGGTAAATGCGTCATCACCCGCGCCAACGAGGTTAAGGTGATTTTCGACGGGGAACACCCCGTGTCGGACTGCGGCATCACCGCCGAACATTATTTTGTGCAGCCCTGCGACACAGGCAACGCACGCAAAAACCGCAAAATCAGCAACTTGTGCGTGGAGTTCGTGAAACAGAATCCGAAATGGCGACTGTCGTTGCAGACACACAAACTACTGGGAATCAGATAAAAAAGAAGGTCGGCTCCTAAAAACCGACCCTCTTACATTTAATATACATTTAATAACATGGAGAAATTACGTCCAATTCACTGAGAAACAATTACTTCACAAAAACCCTTCTCTCTGTTCCTCATTTGCAAAAATACAAACACATTCCATTCCGAAAAATACCCAATAATGGTGATTTTTTCCAAAACGCCGCAAAAACATTTTCTTTGACACAATTTCGAGAGCATTTCCACGTTACATCGTAAACACATCAAAAACATACGTTTATGAAAAAATACATAATAACAGCCATAGCCGCACTCGTGCTTTTCGCCGCCTGCAAGGACGACGAGATACCCATCGACAACAACACCTACCATCCGGGGACGGGTTTCACCTTCGCCACATCGATGGCACAGGCCGAATCGATGTCGCACGACATACTTATCACCGCCCTGCGTTTCGCCACCGACACCACGCTGTGGCACCGTAGCGGTTACCCCATTGTGACGGCCACCAGCGCCACCGCCTATCCGCGCACCGTAACCGTGGATTTCGGCAACGACGACACCACCACCCTCATCAACGAAACGGGCGACATCCGCACCCGCAGCGGCATAATGCAGATACAGCTCGACGCCAACTGGCACGCTACAGGGGCAGTGCTGAGGGTGAACACAACCAATTTCAGACTTTCGGACAAAATGACCTTCTCGGGAAGGATGGAACTCGCCAACCGCGGCTTGGGGACACACTTCTCGCAACAGTGCCAGACCTTTGAATACGTCATCAACGAAGCCCTTGTTTCGACAACCGAAAACGTGAACTTCAAATATTCCGCCAACAAATTCTATTACTTCACCGTGGGACAGAGCACCCCGACGCTGAACGACGACGTGTTCTACATCTCCGGCACGGCATTGATAGACAAGGACACTGCAACGGCCACACTTTCAATCGAAAGCGAATACTACGCACCCTACTGCTGTTTCTGGTACCGCGACGGAAAGGCGAAAATAACCGAAGGCACCATCGAACGACAAATCAGTTTCTCGCAAAAGGTCTGCTCGCCGATGGCAGAAATCATCTTCAAGCCGCACCCACAGCAGAGTCCCGACTCCGTTGTAACCTACGCCGATTTGCCATAAAACACGCAATTAACTATTTTTCAACACATTAATAAATATTTTCATTTTTTTTTGCATATTACGAAAAAAAGTTATAACTTTGCCTTATGATTTGTCGGACATTTCCGGCGTAATTTAGTTAGTTTTTAATAGTTTAAGTATCAACAAAATCAAAGAGTTATGGCAGGAGTTAACAAAGTCATTCTGATTGGGAATTTAGGAAAAGACCCGGAAATCATCACATTCGAGACAGCCAAGAAAGCTACTTTTCCGTTGGCTACGACCGAATATTTCAAGAACAAAGAAGGTCAGAAAATCGAACAGACCGAATGGCACAACATAGTGTGCTGGCGCGGACTGGCCGACATCGCTGAGAAAATCCTGAAAAAAGGCACGCAGATCTTTATCGAAGGCAAGCTGCGCACCCGCTCGTGGGAGGACAAGGACGGCAACAAACGCTACATCACCGAAGTGGTGGCCGACAATTTCTCCGTCCTCGCAAACCGCAACCACCCCGACAACAACCAGGAAGCAGAACAGCCCATCGACAAGATTCTGGGCGATGAGACCGAACCTCTGGAAAATCTGCCTTTCTAAAGCAGTTTTTTAAGTAAGAAAACCTCAGACCTCCACCCTACCGGCAGGAGGTCTTTTTGTTTCTGGACAACGGAATTCGATTAAAAAGAAGTATGATATTTTTTCCTTTATTTCAACTTTTGTCTTGATATGAAGAAACATTCTGTGAATGTTTCGATAGCGTAGCGGAGAACAAATAAACATTCAGTGAATGTTTCGATAGCGTAGCGGAGAACAAATAAACATTCTGTGAATGTTTCGATAGCGTAGCGGAGAAC
>JAEENM010000024.1 GCA_016283745.1 Bacteroidales bacterium
TCATCTCCAGCGTGCTGCGCGATTTTTTGTTGGTCCAGTCGAGGTCTTCGGCGGTGTACGCCTCTGCCGGCTCTATCTCGAAAATATCGGCGTTTACCGCCTGTGCGATGGTGTTAGCCACAGTAGCCGTGGTGCCGGTGGCTGAGAAATAAACCACAAGTGCTTTCTTGTTCATGTTCTGTGCGTTTAAATTGAGGCAGACCAAAGTCGTTGCCAAAAATGATAATATGATTCGTTTCATCTTTCTTTAACGTGAATTTTATCTGAATTATTGTGTCGTTTTGTTGACGCAAAAATTGCTTGACTTTTTTTACATGTAATTGCTACGAATTATTCAAAAATTTTTTTGTCTCTCAATGATTTATGGTTAATTATATGGCAATTTGTGTTTTTTTAAATGGAAATTCGCGTTTTAAATGTTACTTCACGGGTATGGTGTAGGTAAGTCCGAGCAGGAACTGTATGCGTTTCGACGGGTAGTTGCTCCAGAAATAGTAACGCTGGTATGCGATGTTGTCCAAATCGGCGAAGAACGACAGGGCTTTGGTTACACGGTATTCCATATCCAGATGGACGCCGTATTTCATACCAATCTCCTCTTCTTCCAGCTTGTTGCCCACGCGGTTGAGGCCTTTCATCTTGCCGAGCAGACCGGTCTCCAAACGGGCGTAAAATTTGTTGTTGTAGTTGTAGGCAGCCGTCAGGTAAGCGTCCCAGCCGGGTTTGTAGAGCGGCTTTTCGATGAAACCTTCCTTCATGTTGTAGCTGTAGATGTTGCCCTTGAGTCCGAACGAGAAACGCTCGTCGAGGTGGTATGCTGCTCCTGCCGTGATGTTCAGTACGTTGGCGTCGGCGTATATGCTCTTATACACGTTGTTGAGCTGGTACAGGGTGTCTAACATAAAGAAAGGCAGTTGTTTATATAATGTATAAGAAACTCCGGCGTAGGCGTTGAATTTCTTGGTGAAATTGAATTTCGCTTCGGCAAAGAGTTTGTTATAACTGGTGTTCTGTGTCTCGCAGCGCGGACCGATAAAGGGATTCTCCACACGGAGGCTCTGCCAGCTGTTGTGGATGAAATCGCTGTTGATGCCCACGGTGAGGTGCAGTATGTCGTTGAAAAGCGACTGCGAAGCGGTGATGTTGGGGAACAGTTTGAAACCGTCGTTGTTGGCCCAAGCGAATTTCAGTCCGATGTTCATCTGGAAACCGAAGGCTTTGAACAGGAAATATGGCTGACCTGCTATTATCGTGGTGTTGCCCACGTAGTTGGGGATGGCTGCGTTGGGGTTTATCACCGTGTCGATGGCCTGCATGGGGAACAGGGTGCTGTCGCCGCTGTTGCGGTAGTGACCAATTTGGAAGGTGAGTCCAAGAATCTGTTTTTCGGTGCCCCAGAAAGTGAAGCCGTAGTGCGCGTCGGCGTCAACGGCGAAACGCAGCTCGTTGGAGGCGTATTTGTCGTGCTGGTTCACCAGCAGCATATTGGCCTCGTAGTTCAGCTTGTGGTAGTCCATGTTGGTGCTGCGGAAATCGGCTTTCAGCCCGATGGTGTTGTAGTATTGCGAGTAGTCAGGTTTCTCGGGTTCTGTTTCGGGCACGAAGGTCTGCCACAAGCTGTCGGTGAAACCGTAGTAGAGGTTGTAGTCGTGGTTGTAGAATACGTTGGCCGAAAGGCTGTTCTTGGGCCATATTTTCTTGCCGAAGATGTCCACCTCGGTGTTGGAGCTGTGGTTCTTGCCGTAGTCTTTCAGCGTCCACCACGAAGATTTATGGTAGGCTCTTGCGCCGTAGTTCAGGTCCTTGCTGCGGGTGCTGTTGTAGTAGATGTCGGCGTAGGGGGTGCAGTAGTTGCCGAATCCCAGTTTTATGTAGTTGTGGTACAGCCTCGAGGTGGGCTCGCCTTTGATACGTGCGGGCTTGATGCTTTCGGGCATGTAAAGGCTGTATATGCGTCGCGACTCGATGGCGTAGTTGTACTCCGGCGTCATAGTGGCGGTGTCGTTGATGCTTGGCGCGATGTTCAGCTTGTCGGCGTTTTGCAGAACGGGGTTGAAGGAGCCCACCACCACCACTTTCTCGTTGTAAACGTTGGTGTCCTTGGTCTGGGCGATGCTGGTTGTTCCCAATGCGCACAATGCTGTGGCAATGACTATCGCTTTTGCTGTTTTCGTTGTCTTACTCATAACTCGGTGGTTATTATATTGTTGTGTAAACAATTGATGCTTTGTGATTTGTTAGTTCTCGTCAACGCTAATCTCTTCTTCGTGCTGTTCGGCGTTGTTGTTGGCTTCAGCCTCTTTTATGGCGTTCTCCTCTTGGATAATCTCGTTGCGACGTTGTGTGGCTTCCTCCACAAGGTCCGGTCCGTCGTAGTTGTCGATTATGCTTTGCAGAGTCTGTTTGGCCTGCAGGCTGTTGCCGTTGATGTAGAAAATCTCTGCCCACAGTATGAAAGTCTTTGCTGACCAGTAGTCGCTGCGCGGGTTGGAGGTGGATTCCTCGATGGCGTTCTCGGCGCTGGTGTAGTCCTTGTTGTTGAAATAAAGCTCTGCCTCGCGGTAGTTGGCTTCGCCTGCGTACTCACCATTGTCGGCGTTCTGCAGGGTGCGGTAAACGGCGATGGCGTCGTCGTAGCGCTTGAGGTTGTACAGCGAGCGGGCTTTGTAGTAGGTGGCCTCCTCGCTCTCTTGAGCGGTGATTTTCTCGTAAGCCAGCACTGCGTTGGCGGCTTTCACGGTGTTCTCGTAGTCGCTGAGCAGGAAATAGGTGCGCAACAGCCCTATCTTGGCCTGCTGTATGTTGCTGCCCGACTCGGCGGTCTTGGCCAGCTGGCCGAAGAATTTGTTGGATTCCTCGTATTTACGTTCGTTGTACGAAATCTGTGCCGAACGCAGCAGCGATGTCTCGGTGTATTGCGACTTGGCCTGTTTTGCCACATATTCGTAATGGGGCAGGGCCTCGTTGGCTTTGCCCGAGCGGTCGAGGCAGTCGGCAAGGTAGTAGTGTGCCGAAAGTGCGAACAGTCCGCGGGGGAAACGCTTGAGGTAGTTCTGCAGTCCGGCGATGGCTTTCTCTTTCTCGTCGCCGAAATAGAAGTTCTCCGCAGCGATGAAGGTCATCGAATCCTGCGAAGCGTTGGAAATCACCACGTTGGTGGAGTTTTGCACGTAGTCGATATAGTCGTTGATACGTCCTTGGTCGGAGTAGATGTTTTTCACCACCAGCATGGCGTCGCGCGACTCGGCGGTGCCGGGATATTTCTTCAGCACTTCGTCGAGGGCGGCAAGGGCCTCTTTTTCACGCTGGGTGTTGTAGTAGATGATACCCGTTTTCAGCAACGCCTCTTTGGCAAGGGAGTTCGACGGGTAGTTGGCGAGGAAACTCTGGTAGGCGGCAAGGGCTTTCTCGTTGTCGTCGTTGAGCAGGTAAGTGCTTGCTATCTCGAAACTTGCCGAAGGTGCGAGGTCGGAGCTGGGGTAGCTGCGAAGCAGTGTCTGCAAGGTGCTTATCTTTTCGTCGTATTTGTTCAACGCGCTGTACGACATGGCTTTCTGGTAGCAGGCGTAGTCGGCGTCGAGACCGCGGTTGTTTATCACCTTATTATAATATGTGATGGCGTTGTCGAACTGTTTCTGCACATAGAAATCGTCGCCGATGCGGTTGTTGGCGTCGTCGATCTGACGTTTGTCGTTGGTCTTGTCGGCGGAGTTGATGAATTTCTTGAACTGCTCGATGGAGGTGGCGTAGTTTTTCAGCTTGTAGTTGGTGTAACCCAGTGTGTACGAGGCTTGTTTGAAGTAGTCCGACTGTTCGGCCGACGAGGTGACGAAGAATTTGTCGAGGTCTTTCTTTGCCGACTGGTACTGACGTTTGCGGTAGTAGCTCTCGCCGCGCAGGTAGTAGGCGTCGGAGGTGGTCTTCGGCTGTGCGTTGATGTTGATGGCTTTGGTGAAAAGCTCGGTGGCGTCGGTGATGTTGTTCTCGTTGAACAGCTCTATGCCTCGGTTGAGGGCTATGCGCTGGTAGGCTTGGTTGAGCGAGTGGGTTTTGTTGGGCAGTTTTTCAATGAGTTCCAATGCGTTACGGTAGTTGCGGGTGGAGAAATAGAGCGATGTCAGTATCTCGCTGATTTCGTCCTTGTGGCTGGTCTTGGGGTATTGCTTGAGGTAGTTCTGCAACATCAGTATCGACTCGTTGTAGGGTGCGCCGCCTATCTCGCACGACAGTTTGGCGTAGTTGTAGAGGGCGTCCTCTTTTATCTTTTCGTTGAACTGCATGTCTGCCGACTGGCGGAACATCGAGCGGGCCTCGTTTTTCTTGCCCATCTTGAGATACACGTCGGCGAGGTGGTAGAGGGCGTTCTGCGCCACGCTGTCGGTCTCGGTGGTGTAATGTTCGAAATAGGGGACGGCTTTCTCGTACTGTTTCAGCTGGTAGTGGCAGAATCCCATCTGGTAGTAGTTGTTCTGCTGTGCCACGTCGTTGGCCAGTTTGTAGTATTTCAGGGCTTCGGCATATTCGCCTTTGCGGTAGCACACCTCGCCCACCATCTGCTGTATCTCGGCCTTGCGGGCGTCGCTCGATTTCTCAATCAGAGCGGGAGCCATCTTGATAAGCTCGTCGTCCTTGTCGAGGAAATAGTAGATCTGTGCGATGTAGTAGGGCACTATCTTGGCGAATTTCTTGTCGTTCTGCAGTTTCTGGAAATTGGCGAGGGCAAGGTCGTAGTTCTCCTCCTCGTACTGTATGTGGGCGTAGTAGTATAGCGCCGAGTTGGCGTATTTCGATTTGCCGGTCATCAGGCGGGCGAAATGCGATTTGGCGTTCTTGGTGTCGCCGGTCTGGAACAGGCAGTAGCCCATCTTGAAATCGTATTCCGAGCGGTAGCCGTACTCTATCAGCGACTCGTCAACCATGCGGTACTGCTCGAGGGCGCTCTTGTAGTCGCGTTCGGAGTAGAAATGGTTGCCCAGAAACAGGTGTGCCATATTCACGTGGGCGCTCTGCGGATACATCCGTATGAACTCCTCCAGTTTCATCCGTGCGTCGAGGTTCGACAGCAGCTGGGCGCATACGGCGCTGTAGAAATAGGCTGACTCAAGGTTGTCGTCGTTCTTGTTCTGGTTATTGAGTATGTATTTCTCGAAAGCGTGCTGCGACGACGAGTATTTCTCTTTCTCGAAAAGGTCTTTGGCACGGCGGAATTCGGTCCGCTGGGCGTCCAACGACTGCGAACTTTGGCCAACGGCCACCTGTGCCAGCAATATAGCGCACAATGCAACTATATGAAACTTAGTATTTTGCATATCAGTAACTTGTTTTATTCCAAAATACGAAAATACTTATAATATATAGTATAGGAATGGGGGAGACGTTGTTTTTATAAACACCGCAATGTGAAATTCGGATTTGTTAAGTTGTCAGTATTCAGTTGTCAGTTAAACAACTCAACAACTCAACAATTAAACAATTAAACAATTAAACAGTCCACTAATCTAATCACTAATCACTAGTCACTCATACAAAAGATACTTCTCCCGCATTGTCTTGTACTCCGACAGGGCGGGTTCCCACGACTCGCGGATCTGTTTCTCGGTCAGACCTTGTTTCACCTGCTTGCGCAACTCGCTGTTGCCCATCAGTTTGTCGAAAAAGTTGTTTTTCAGGAAGAAGCTGTTTTTGTCGCACTTTTTGTACATCGTAAGCAGATATCCGAGGTTGAGGCGTTTGGTTTTTACTATCTCCGCGCCGGCTTTCTGCAGGTCGATGCCGTAGCAGGTCTTGCCGTTGTGTAGTGGGTTGTTGCTCACCCCTTTGATGGGTTTGGGCACGAAGGAGAAACTCTTGTCGGAGTAGGTGGGCGAGCCGATAATCTCGAACGGGGTGGGGGTGCCGCGTCCCACGCTGATGGTTGTGCCTTCGAAACAGCAGAGGCTGGGGTAGAGCAGTATGGCATTGTCGGTCTGCAAGTTGGGCGAAGGGGCTATGGGCAGGTGGTACAGGCTGTCGTGGGTGTAGTTTAGCATCTTTATCACCGAAAGGTCGCACTGCACGTCGTTTTTCAGCCATTTCTCGCCGTTTATCATTTGGGCGTATTCGCCTATCGTCATGCCGTGGACTATGGGCACGGGATGCATGCCCACAAACGAGCGGTAGGCGGTGTCGAGCACGGGGCCGTCGACGTAGAAACCGTTGGGGTTGGGACGGTCGAGGACCAGCAGAGGTACACCGTTCTCGGCGCAGGCCTCCATCACATAGTGCAGGGTTGAGATATAGGTATAGAACCGCGCCCCCACGTCCTGGATGTCGAACACCACTATGTCGATGCCCTTGAGTTGCTTTGGTTGCGGCTTTTTGTTGGCGCCGAAGAGCGAGATGATGGGTATGCCCGTCTGCGGGTCGGTGCCGTCGTTGATACGTGCGCCTGCCTCGGCCTGTCCGCGGAAACCGTGTTCGGGACAGAAAATTGCCGCCACGCTGATGTCGCACCGGATAAGAGTGTCGAGCAGGTGCGTGGTGCCGACAAGGGAACTTTGGTTGCCCACAAGTCCCACCTTCTTGCCTTCGAGCAAAGGCAGATATTTTTCCATTTGTTCCGCCCCGACGGTGATTTTTTGTGCGGGAACAGGCACAGAATTGCACCCTAATACGAGAAAAAACGCCGTTGCGAGAAAAAAAGTTTTAATTTTTAAAGTCTTTGTAAATATCATATTTATAACGTTTTGCAAATTAAACTATCCGCTGTTAATAACTAAAAATGATTTTTTTTATTGTGGTATCGAAAAAAAAGTGTAATTTTGGTGTCTAAATTAGACGAAATAATTAAATAACTAACTTTTAAATACGAAAAAAGATGAAAAAGTGCTTTAAATTATTAGGCTTGGTGCTTTTAGCAACAACCTTGACAATGAGTCTCGCTTCCTGCGGTGACAAAGACGAACCTGCTCAGGAACAGCAGCATGACAATCCCGACAATCCTGACAATCCCGATGATCCCGATGATCCGGATGATCCCGAAGAAAATCCTTTTGAAGGAATGGATGCCGGTCAGGTTAAAGTGAGTTTCCAAGGACAAGTACAAGATGTAGATACTAACTATACTATTCTCTTGGAATATCCTTACGTCAACAAATACTACGAAATTCCTGCAAGCGGTGGTATCTGGGCTATCAACTTTGTTGGAGCTAAAGCCGATCAAGGCGGTGGATACGTTACTCTGCCCCAGACAAGACTTGTGGCCGACCTCGCAACTGGTGAACATTTGAACCCGTATTTGACTTGGTATATGAACACCCCCAAGTGGGACACTCTTGTAGTAACTTATGGTTCTGGCGATAAAGATACTTTCAATGTTGGAGACTATTTCTACGGCGGTCCCAATACCTGTGGTGAAATCCAAGTTTCTAAGTTCAATTACAATGCTTTGAGAAAGCTCGTTACAGCAAAAGTGACTGTTAAAATGCTCAACTTCAATGATGCAACAGGCGGAGTAGCAGATCCCAGAACAGCAACTGTAACTTACTATTTCTACAAATTCCAGACCGATGACCAAATGCCTCAAAGCAAGAGTATGGTTGATCCCCAAAAGCGTTTTAATCAAAACCTGACTAAAAAAGGCGAAATTGTCTCTTATAGCAGACTATAATGATATTGGTCATTTAAATAAAAACTCCCGTTTTATTTGAAACGGGAGTTTTTTTATTGTTGCTCAAATATTCTCTGATGATATAAAATTGTGTTGTTTGGATTGTTGACAGACGAGAATCTTGCTTGTCCAACATGTTGATTTTTATTGATTTCAACGACGTTTGTTGAAAAGATTGTGAAAAAAAATGCAGATTATTTTTGTTGGTAACAAAAAAAAGTGTAATTTTGCAGACTGTAAATTCAAATGAAATTAAACAAAAATCAAGTATAACTCAAAAAAACACAAAAAATGAAAAAGTATTTTAGATTTTTCGGAATTGCCTTTTTGGCAACAGCTCTTTGCGTAGGATTTGCATCCTGCGGCGATGAAAACAACGACGACAATGGCAGTGACACCGGCGATGGTGGTAACGGCGGAAGCACTTCGATGACTGTTAATTTCGACGGTCAGTCTTGGTCACCCGAAAGCTCCGGTTACAACTACGCTTATTACGTTGAAAACAACGGAGAACCCTTCATCGTTTTCCGCGTATTTCAGAAAATCGAAGGCACATCGGGTTCTTTCCCCGCTCTTCAGATGAGATTCTGGGCTGAAAACTCCGAAGGTGAAAGCAACAACGGCATAGGACAGTTCTACAACAACTATGCCACCAACCCCGGCCATATTCGTGAAAACTACCTCCAAAGCTCTGACGGCTCACAGCAGTTCACTGTTTATGACTATACTTTCGCTCCTTCGGTTCAAGGCACTCTCACAGTGACAAACTTCAACTACAACGCTTCCACAATGAAGGTTGGTTTCGCCGCTAATGTCGGTATGATAGAACCTGAAAAATACTGGGGTGACAACGACGAAGACGGTAACCCCGACAATGTTATCGATGCTAAAAACTGCAGCGTAACTGTTAGCAATATGCAATTGGCCACTCCTCCCGCTTCCAAAGCTATGATTAACAACACTTTTGCTACCGCTGATGTTGTTGCAAAATAAACATTTCGTAAAGCAAAGAATAAAACTCCCCTCGAAATAGGGGAGTTTTTTTTGCCCAAAACAATTGTTGATATATGAAAATAAGCAAATATTTATCAATTATACTGGCTGCAGTGCTGTTTTTCTCCTGCAACAGCGAGAAAAGCGAGGTGGAACGCATAGCGCAGGCCTACCTCGACGCCGAGACCAATTTCCGCATCGACGAGGCAAGACAATATGTCTCTCCTGAATTTATGCCAATGTTGAACCAGATAGAGACCTTTGTGTTGCCGCACATGTCCCAGGAGCTTATCGACTCGTTGCTCCCCAATGTGGTAACTATTAAAAATACAGAAATCTTCGGCGATACCGCCATTGTGAGTTTCCACTCCTCCAATCCAAAACAAGAAAGCGACGCCCAGATAATGATGGTGCGCTACGACACAACTTGGCTGGTGGTTCAGCAGAACGATAAGGTTACTCGCGAGAAACCCAAGGAATCGTTGGATGTGCAACCAGTACAACAACAGGATGACACGCCGTCTGACACTACGGCAAAGAAATAAACATCGCTGTATTGAAAAATAGTTGGCGAAAAACCGACGACGTTCAAGGTTATTTCTTAACTTTGAACGTTGTTTTTTATATATTATTTCAAGACAATGGGCTGTAAATCATTTAGATATGTCGTGGCTGCATCCGTTCTGCTCATATTTTTGGGCGTCGGAGGCGGCGCTTTTTCGCAAAACCGTTCCTCGTTGGAGAAAGAAAAAGCAAAAATAGAGAAGGAAATCAAGAAACTGAACAAAGACCTCTCGTCGGTGCGCGCCGACAAAAAGCTCACCTCCAAACAGCTCAACGCATTGAACAAGAAAATCAAAGAACGTGAGAAACTGATAAACAACATCAACTCGCAGCTGGGCATCATCAACCAGGAAATTTCCGTCACCCAAGACTCCATACGCACGCTGCGCGGACAGATAGACAGCATGAAAACCGAGTACGCCAAGATTATCCGAGCGCTGTACCGCGAACGTATCTACCTCTCGCGACTCAACCTTATCTACGACTCCAAGGATTTCAACGACCGCTACCTGCACCGCAAATATTTCCGCGAGTACAGCAACTACCGCAAGTATCAGGCCGACCTCATCGCCGAAAAGCAGAACCGCCTGAACGACGTGTCCAAAACCCTCGAACAGCAGAAAAACGAGCAGGCCGGTTTCCTTGCCCAGGAACAGGCCAACAGAAAACAGCTCAACAACGAGAAAAAACAGAAAGAGCAGACGATAAAAGGCTACGACAAAAAAGCCCAAGACCTTCAGGCTCAGCTGAAAACCAAGGAAAAACAGGCTCGCCAGCTGCAGCAGCAGATACAACGCATGATAAACGAAGAGATACGCAAGGCACAGGAAGCCAAGAAGAAACAGACCGCCAGCACCGGCAAGGGCGGAAAGACAGGCACTTCGGGAACCACCTCGAAAACATCCTCGAAAGCCTCGTCGAACACACTCTCCCTCACTCCGCAGGAGGAGGCTCTGTCCAAGGATTTCCAAAGCAACAAAGGCAAGTTGCCGTGGCCCGTGGAGAAAGCCTCGGTGGTGCGCGAATACGGCGTTTATACCCATCCTTCGGGCGGACAGGTGATGAACAACGGTCTCGAGATCCAGACTTCCGTGGGCGGCGGAGTGCGTAGCGTGTTCCAAGGCGAAGTGTCCAAAGTGTTTACTGGTCCTAACCAGCAGAAAGTGGTTATGGTGCGTCACGGCGACTATATCACCGTTTACACCGACTTGGACAACGTAACTGTTAAGGAAGGCAACAAGGTGGCCACCAAGCAGAAACTCGGCACCGTGCATACCAACGACGAAGGTAAAGCCGAATTCAACTTCCAGATTTGGAAAGTGAACGAATGCCAGAACCCTCGCAACTGGCTGGCAAAATAACACAACCATGTCCGACGCCATACTCACAGTAGAGAACCTCTCCAAATCGTACGGCGAGAAAGAGCTTTTCAGCAATATCTCGTTCGGCATCAACGCCGG
>JAEENM010000025.1 GCA_016283745.1 Bacteroidales bacterium
TGTTACGCCGGCTTCATCGGGATACACAATGTATCTTTCGTTTGACAGAAATACTTATACTATTTTCAAGGACGGCAGAAAGTTTTTTTCTGGCGAATACAGTCTTGAACCCTCAACCGACGACAACCCTTTTGGAATGGGCACATGTTACATTTTCAGAACCACGGCCGACCCAGTACTTTTAGATTCGCATACGCTCAATTTAGTTTTCTCGGACGGCGTTACAATAGGATATTACGACAATGGAAACCGAGGCAGGGTACTTTATACTTCCGACAATATGTTTGACGGCTATTCATCGTCGTTTAGCAGAATGTACTAAACATATAATAAACGAAAAATTGTAACGTTATTCAAAGTATAAAACAAATTAATTATGAAAAAGTCAATTTTTAAAACCGTTTTGCCGCTGTTGGCAGTGGCTTTGGTGGGAGTGTTTTTCGCCACTTCGTGCGAAAAGGAGAAAAAAGAAAACAATGATGCTCTCTTTATAAAAAAGGAGATAACTATAAATTACGGTCTAAAAGGCGTGCGAAACTATAATTATAATCAAGGACTATTGGAAAGCATTGTTAATGAATTAACAATCGAAGGCTCCACTATCTCTTCGACCTTAACCATAACCTACGACATGGCTTCCAGACCTGTAAAAGCCCGGTACGACAGCGGAGGCCACTTTTTATTCGAATACCAAAACGGCCTGCTTCACACCCTTACATACATAATAGAACCGAACGACACCATCATATGTACCGTAACAGGTTATGACAACAACAATCTCATCACCGACATAACAACTACGCAATTGTACAGCACCAGCATCACCAGCCTCACAAAAACACATTATGTCTGGGAAAACGGCGACATTGTAAAAGAAATAAGCGACACATACAACTGCAACAATGGCAGCATAACTCATAGCGACACAACATATTATACCTACGACAATCACCCAAACGTTTACTCCCATACACTATTCGCATCGGGCAGCGTATGTGGTGTGATGAACTCGAAACACAACCGTATAGACAACGAACACAGCTATTTCTACGACGGCGACAGGCTTATGAAAGTGATAAAAAACGGCGGCGGCGACACTGTATATTACCAATATTACTGAATATAAGTCCTGTTGTAGTGTTTTTGGAACCTTCGAATCCTTCGGACACCAATTGTAAACAAAAGAATAATTTAAAAAATCAATAAAAATATGAAAAAGTCAATTTTTAAAATCGTACTGCCGCTGTTGGCGGTGGCTTTGGCGGGAGTGTTTTTCGCCACTTCGTGCAAGAAAGACAAAGAAAATGCCAAACCGGGAACTGGCGATGTCTCCGAAATATCCTTTACCCCTTGCCACGATGGTGCCGACAAAGGTATCGGCGACCCCGACTCGGTGGTGGTTAATTACAGCAATGGCACGGTAACCGTGGAGCATTACAACCTCTCCGTTTCCTGCGATTTTACACAAGTAGGCACAAGAGTAACCCGAAGCAACGACACCCTGCGTGTCCTCGAATTCGGCAACGGTGGCTACGCAAACTGTATCTGCTCTACCGACCACATTTTCCAGATAAACAACATCAAAGGTCGTTGGACCCTCGTTTTAGAAAACATTTACCCAGAGTATTGTCAAACCTTTAATTTTCAGTAGTTTATGAAAAAATTAATTTTAAAAACCCTGTTGCCGCTATTGGCAGTGGCTTTGGTGGGAGTGTTTTTCGCCACTTCGTGCAAGAAAGACAAAAACGAAAACAAGGCAAATGAGTTGACAGTGTCGGATATCTCCTTCACCCCTTGCCATGGCAGTGACGAAAAAGGTCCCTACAACCCCGACTCTGTTGCGGTGAGCTATAGCAACGGCACTGTCTATGTTACACACTACAACCTTTGGGTTAATTGTGGTTGGGAGGATATTGAAGTGCGGTGCCGCCAGTCGCACGACACTATTTTTGTGAAAGAAATAGAGGTTACTCCGGTTCAGGCCGATTGCGAATGTGAGACGGACAACTCATTCAGTATCAACAATGTGAAAGGACAGCGCACAATGGTATTCGAAAGCTGCTATCCTGTTGTAATCTGCCAAACCTATAATTTTCAGTAAGTAAGATTGGTGGCAGAGCCTGTCAAAATGAAGAAACTGCCAGTGGTAGTTTCGATAGCGAAGCGGAGAATTCCGAAATCCTAATTCCGAAATCCGAACTCAATCATCCCACACAATCTCACCGCCGTCCTTCCACTCTTCTTGAATTATTTCGGGAGCGTTTTCGGCAACGGTGGAGTCGATTTGCTGTTTCACCTGTTCGTAGGTAGTGGTGTCCTCGTCGTTTTCGGTGTTGTTAGAGTTACCGCCGCAGGCTGCGAACAGTGCTATGGTTGCAAGTGCTAATAATACTTTTTTCATTGTTGTTATGTGTTTTCGGGTTATAAATTAATTCCTATTGTCATAAAAACGGCCATATTCTCTTTTTCGTATATCGAGTTATAGGCACTTATGCGGTAGGCGTATCCCACGCCGAGCGATATGGCGCTGTAGTTGATTATGTCGTTGATGGCCACGCATGGCTCCAGTATGCCTTTTTCGGGTGCTTTGAGCGGCATCCCGTCGAAGGAGAGCTCGTTTTTGGCTGTGCCGATTATCGAATTGACTTGCAAAAAGAACTTCGGACGCGAGTGTTTCAGTTTCCACAAGGGCTTGGCAAAGCTGAAGCTGACGCACAGGTTGGCAAAACGGTCAGAGACGAACTCGTGCGGTCTGAGTGTCATAAAGCTGTTGCGGAAGTAGTACCACATGTTTCCCGTTCCCACGGTGGCGAACAGGCGGCTGTATGGCACATCGCTGTCCACGTAGCCCAGCTGCGAGAAAAGTCCCAAAGTGCCGTAGTGCTGCACTTGTATATGCTGGCGGTATTCCACCAAAAGACGGTTGTACGATTGATCGGCGTCGAACAGCGACAGTCCGTGTGTATAGTTGATGATGATGACGGGGTGCGAGAACTCCGTGCCGAGGCTTATCTCGTATTTCGGCAGACGTATTTTGTCGTTTTTCTCGTAGGTTAGTGTCAGTCCCACCTCGGCGAAATCGGTGGTTCCGGGCGGGTCTATCAGGTCTTTGGCGTAGAAAATGCCGTTGGAGTCGTACATCGGCGTCTCGCGCGAGTAGGAGAACGATGCCGTGCCTCTTACGTGCCGCCACAGCGGGAGGCTCAGCTTGACGCCGGCGGCCTGCTCTTTGTAGAAATGCTCCGCGGCGTATTCGGTGTTGCCGCTGATGTCGAGCAGTTGGTAGTTGTAAAGTTTGGTGCTGGCGGCTTGTTTCAGGTCGCGGTGGTAGAACAGCGTAAGGCTGCGGCTTTTGTAGCGGTCGAAGAAAAAGTCGAGGTCGCCGCCGTATTTCCATTCGCTGTCTTTCACGCCGTAGCCGAAATATCCGCTCGGACGCAGCCATTTGGCCACGTTCCACTCCAGTCCCATGCCCCAGCGCGAGTGCTCGTAGCCGTTGTAGGAGTACAGTTTGTTGAGGTCGAGGGCGAAACTTCCGATTTTAATCTTGCCGTACATGGCTTGCAAAAGCCAGTCCATAACTCCCGCAAGGCTGAATTTTACCCCCTCTTTTTTCATCTGCTGGTTGATGCTGTCGTACAGGATGAAAGTGTTTTTCTCCTTTTCGGTGATGGCGGGACGGTAGCGGTTCCACACCGCCGTGTCGTTGGTAATGGCATCCTCGTCAACGTTGAGGGTGACGTCGGAGAACTCGCGGCGTTTCAGCTTGGGGTTGAAAGTGAAGTTGTCTATCTTGTTGGTGGTGGAGAAACGAATCATGATGTCGTTCTTGTTCGACACCCGCAGTCCCAGCTCGAAATGCAGAAAATCGGGACGCCAGCGGCCGAGGCTGTCGGTGGCATACAGGTGTTTGATGCGGAACACCAGAGAGTTGTCTTTCTCCGCCATGCCGAACGATGCGGTCGAGGCCGAGATGCTCAGAGCCAGTGAGTCGGTGTTAGTCTTGTTGCTTGTCGAGTCGGGCACGGCTGAGGCCATCGCCGAAAGGCTGTTGAAAGTGGATAGCACCATAACAGGCTCTGCCACAATGCTTTGTATGGCGTAACCGTTGCTGTTGATGAACACCTTGCCCCTCAGGGCGTTGAATTCCTTGTTGGAGCGGGGGTGGAACATTATCCCGAAAATGGTGTCGTTGCCCTGATAGGTAGTGTCCTGAATTATAAAGTAATAGCGTCGGAAAGTGCCTTTGCGGATAGGGTTGATGTATGGCACGCCCAAAATGTTGAAGTTGCTGGAGTAGAACGAGGTGGACTGCATCTGTGTTAGGATGATGGAGAAGATGGGGTTTTCGGTGCCGGCGGTGCGTGTGGCTATCACGTTCTCGCTCACTCGGTCGGGCCTCTTGTATTTGTATTCCGACACCGACTCGGTGAAGAAAAGGTAGGTGCTGTCGATAATCTCGTCGACAAAAATTTCGAAAGAGTCCTTCACCGTGTCGCGCTTGGGCACGAGTTTGGCGGCGGTCTTCCGCGCCGATGTCTCCTCGTCGTGTGCGAACTCTATCACCCCGCGGTTGTACGAAGTGTAGGAGTAGGCGTCCTGTTTCTGGAAATCGTTTTTCTTTTTGTTGTCGATGGCCGCCTGAATGATGCGGTTGGCGGGGTTGATGCCGGGTTTCACCACCACGTCCTTCAGCTGGAACACCGTCTCTTTCAGTTTCACCACCATTGGACGACCGTTGGTCGGAATGTTGGCGTAGGTCTCGGTGTAGCCCATGCATTTGATATGCAGGCGTTTGCAGGTGTCGTCAACCTTGAGTGCGAAGTTGCCCGAAATATCGCTTATGGTGCCGATGGGGGTGTTGTCCACAAACACATTGGCAAAAGCCACGGGGTTGCCGTTCTTGTCAATCACCGAGCCGCTCACCTCGCGCTGCTGAGCCAAGCCGGAGACAAAAAAGGACAGCAGCACGACAAAGAAAAACACTTTGCCGCCCGAAACGCTCCTTTTTTTTGCCAAAAGCTTGATTATCATAGTAATATATTATTCTGTAGAGAAATACCTTTCAACGTTTCTACTAAATAATTCCTTTTTGACCTCAAAATATTACAGCCGTTGAAAAATATTTGTTTCGCAAGCACGCTATAAAACCAAATCCGACCCCTAAATTCCTCAAATCCAACACCCAAGAACTAAATCCTAATTCATAAATCCGAAATGGATCATCCGCATTGTATGAACGACTGCACCAGTTCGAGGGTTTTCTCGTTGGCAGTGTTGGAGTTGGCGCTGATGTCGGCGCGCAGCGTGCGGTCGTTGAATTTACGCAGGTCGGTCAGAATGCCGTCTATCAGTCGTGGGTCGAACACGCCTTTTTCCTCGTAAACCTTGCGGTCTTTCTCCAGTATGTCGGCGCTGGCGGCGCAGGAGTCGGGCAGCACAGCCAGACGTTTCAGCACATCCTCGTGCTCGAAGATGTTGACGCTAACGTAACGGTCTTTGGCGAACTGCACGGCGTTCTCCATCTCGAAACCGTGGCGGGCGGCCACTGCCATTCCTGCCAGAAGCAGATACACGTTGGCCGAGCCGTCGGGGGTGCGCAGCTCTATGGTCTGTTTGTACGAAAAATCTTTGTCGTTCTTGGGCTCCAGCGGGTTGCAGTCGTTGCTGATGCTGCCGCAGCCTTTGTCCCAGCCCAGCGGCACACGCACCATGGCGGAGCGGTTGCGGTCGCCCCAGCAGATGTTGGTGGGAGCCTCCTGATGAGGCACCAGACGGAAATACGAGGTGGGGTTGGTGTTGCCGAAGGCGGTGAGCGATGCGGCGAGGTCGAGCATGCCGGCTATTGTCTTGTGGGCTGTCTCGGTGAGGCCGTCGGCACCCACGTACATGTTCTTGCCCTCCTTGCTCACGCGGGTGTGTATGTGCATGCCGCTGCCGGCTTTGCCCACGGTGATTTTCGGAGCGAAGGTAACGGTGATGCCGTACTGGTAGGCGAGGTTGCGCATTATCCATTTGGCGATGACGAGCTGGTCGGCGGAGTCCTGTATGTTGGTGGGCAGGAACTCAATCTCGTTCTGCTCGTACATGGTGTCGCCCACGGTGAAGTTGCCCACTTCGCTGTGTCCGTATTTGATAAGTCCGCCACATTCGGCTATGAGTTTCATGGCCTCGGTGCGGTAGTTCTCGAATTTGCAGTAGGGAGCGGAGGTGTGGTAGCCTTTTTGGTCGGCGGCAAGGAAAATGTCTTCCTTGGGGGCTATCACGTAGTATTCCAGTTCGCCCATGGTCTCGAACTCCATTCCTGTTGTTTCGGTGAAAGCTTTGGCGGCCTTGGCAAGGGTGTATTCCGGTGCCATGGCGAAAGGCTTGCCGTCGTAGGTGTAGTAGTTGCACAGCAGGTCGAGGGTGGGAATCTCGGCAAAGGGGTCGATGAAGGCGGTGCGGAAACGCGGGATGACGTAGAGGTCGCTGCTGCCGGCTTCGAGGAAGGGGAACAGGCTGCTGCCGTCCACACGCTCGCCGGCGGTAAGCACGTCGTCGAGGTGCTCCAGACTGTTGATGATGAAATTGAGGGTTTTCAGCTTGCCGTCGTTGGCCACGTAGCGGAATTTTATCATCTCAATCTCGAATTCCTTCACAACTTTGATGAT
>JAEENM010000002.1 GCA_016283745.1 Bacteroidales bacterium
CGGGATTGGTAACGGTAATAATCGGGGGTGTCCAAGAGAAACTGCTGTGTGGGAATCCATAGACGTGGGCGGTATTGTAAACGGTGTCGAGACATCCTTCGGCGCTCTTGATGAAGCATGTGAACCGATAATCGCCCTCTGAACTGTAGGTGTGTGTTGGCGTGTTGTTGTTGGGAGTTGTCGAGCCGTCGCCCCAGCTCCAGCTGTAGGTATTGCCCTGGCTTTCGGGGTTTATGTCCACAATGCTCATAGTGTATGGCACACACGACTCGTAAATCGAAGGTTCGAAAATGGGCAGAGGCACGGTATCAACATCCACATGGAACGACAATACTGTTTCACATCCCAGCTGGTCCCAAACGTGTACGGTATAGGTGCCGGAATCGGGCGGGTACACATCTATCTCACGTGTGCTTTGACCTGTGCTCCACTGGAAGCGTGTTGCCGTTAGTCCGTTCACCTGAATATGCGCCCTTGTGTTGACACATACGACAGAGTCACCCGAAATGGTGGGAGCTTGAGGTGCATTAAATGTTACGGTATAATAAACTGTGTCGGTACACTCGTCTCCAGCCAGACCTACCACAAGCATAATGGTGTATGTGCCCGGTTGTCTGTATGTGTGGCTGCCAGGATTACGCGAGGAGGTAGTAGAGCCGTCGCCCCAGTACCAATAGAAGGATTCGCAGTCGCCTATGGAGTGGGTGTCTGTGGCACTGATGGAGGTATAGCTCAAATTTCTCACATTCACTTTATAGTTACAGGCCGTGGTGTCCAACGAAGCTGTGAAACGGGCGTGGGGGAATCGAGGCGCTGCCATAGTGGACATTGTAAATTTGCAAGAAGTATCATCGACAAACGACACCTCGCAGTAATACACAGAACTGTCGATATCCACCTGAACCGTCTGTTGGTCGGAGTGCCAGTTGGGCAGACTTGGATTGTACCAACGATACCGGAATCCCGACGGAGCGGTAAGTGTTGCGTGCTGTGCATTGTTTCCGCAAGTGTTGGCAATGATTCGTGCTTTAGAGCAACCCAACGTGTAATATACGTAGCAGCAGTGGTTAGGACCAGACTGTCCGCAGTTGAACGAAGTTATACGTACCCTAATTGTCTGACCGTGATATGCCGAAATGTTCAGTCCCAGAGGGGTCCAGTCTCTCGCTTTCAGACCTGTACCATAGGTACTGCCCGACAATGCTTGAGTCCTTATTGCACCCGAGTTAGAGTCCACAATGGTGTCAATAAAACTCCAAGCCCCGGTACGCGAGTACCATGTGCCGGGAATAGAACCGTTGGTAACCAGTGTTACATCATAGTCGGCAGCACCGCAAGTGGGGTTGATAAGGGTATTTTGTTGGTCGAGAATCTCAAACACAAAACGGGGTTGAATTGTTGACGGAGTGTGTCCCACATCATTAAATACTGCGGCGTATTTGAACAGAAGAATGTCGGCATTTGCGGTATCCACCACGTATGAATACGATATCGACTGGCAAATATAACCACCGTAAAAAGAACCGAGACGCACCGATTCGCATTCGTCGGGAGGAATTTTCAACAATTGTGGGAACAGCGGATCTCTAGCATTGGGGTCGGTATTCACCGTATGAAGGCTTCCCGGTGTATTAGAACCTGTGCCGTATGAACCAGGACCCAGATCCACAACGCCTGTATTGTAGTATGGGCCACCATAGTTTGGCGGAGTATATTGCTGGTAGTATTGGTATTTACCATACGTACACGTAACTCCCGGACCACGCAGGTTGGTAAAATCTATGCAGCGCATTCCGGTGCAATAGCGGAAATTAACGGGATCGCTGTAATTACTGGTGTCACCGTTGGCACAGATGGCACGCACCAAAAATTCGTAAGTAACATCGCTCTGCAGACCGCAAATTGTGTCCGGTTTGTGATTAGTGGCTATTTTAGAGCCGTTGCCGTGGGTGAAACCTCTTTGGCCATATTCTATAATCCAACCTACGGGTTGAGGGCTTCCGTAATCTGTCCAGTTAATCTCAAGGCATCCGTTTCCCAAATCTCTTTTACGCAACTGCATAGGCTTGGGGCACGTAACGGGAGTTATGCAGATATTGTCTATTGCGGCCGGAGGTTGGTATGACTGAGCCGCAGATGTGTAATTGTACCAAAAGAATACAAGAAAATAATTACCTGTTTGCGGTACTTGCACAAGAGGATCATTTAAATGAGTCCAGTTGCTTTGCAATAAAAGAGCAGTGTTTCTGTCAAGCGAAATGGCACCTGTTGGCAACGTCGTCGGCGACAGACCGGCGTACATCTGTCCTCCTACAAAAGTAACATTATTATCCGGTATCAAGAAAGCCCTAAGATACGCATAGGTAGTGGAAGAATATCCGTTGGCCACCCAATCGTAATCCACTTCATATACGCCGGCAGGCATATATATTCTGCGGTACGCATACGACCACGATTGCACATTTGAATACGTGTTGCTTACTCCGTCGCTGGTGATATACATACTATAAAGACCCTGTCCTGTCTGATTGCCCACTCCTGTACACCATCGGTTTCCTCCGCTGGTATTGGCAAAACGCCAATAAGCTCTCTCCGCAACACTTTCGAAATCACAGCAATAAGGCACAGTATCTGTTGCAGATTGTGCTTTCAGCAAAACTGGGCAAAACATGAGCGCCAGCGTCAAATAAATATATAACCTTTTCATAAAAATTCCTTTTTTTGTTGTCATTTCGATTTTTTTCAACAGAACGCATAATAGAATATGTACTACCTTACCACAGTTATGGTTCCATTGCGCAGTATATTACCCATATAACCCTTGGCCGAGAAACGGAAGTAATAAGTACCGTCGGGATCGTTGTTCGCTGCAGGATCCCAGAAATCTTCACGGGTGGAGATGCCTGTCTTGTGATACACCTTGCGTCCCCAGTGATTGTAGATATACAGTTCGTTGTCGGTAAATCCACCGCCGTCTATCAGGTTCTTGATCTCAAAGATGTCGTTGATTCCGTCTCCGTTGGGAGTTACTGTGTTGGGGAACTGCAACAGGTCGTTGATAACCAGCACCGTGTTCTCAACAGTATCGACACACGACACGATAGCGCCACTAATTGTCTGCACCTGATTGGTGGTGATAAGACGCACAAGGTTGGAGCCCGAGAATTCTGTTGTGGAACCGGTCCAGCGGTGCGACGGCTCAAATGTGTTAGAGTACCTCACCGGATTGGATGTATGATAGAACACTTCCCAATCGTAAACGTTGGTTGGCGCATTAGGTGTTGTAAGATTTATAAACTGCACCTCGGGATTGGTAACGGTAATAATCGGGGGTGTCCAAGAGAAACTGCTGTGTGGGAATCCATAGACGTGGGCGGTATTGTAAACGGTGTCGAGACATCCTTCGGCGCTCTTGATGAAGCATGTGAACCG
>JAEENM010000026.1 GCA_016283745.1 Bacteroidales bacterium
TTTGCCGCCGCATAGCCGCCGCAGTCGCGTCGGCATAGCGTCGTCACGCGCCCCGGTGCTCGCTCCCGCGGTTAGGCTGACGCTCGCCACGGTGCGCGTTTTGCCGCCGCATAGCCGCCGCAGTCGCGTCGGCATAGCGTCGTCACGCGCCCCGGTGCTCGCTCCCGCCGGTGAGTTGTCTTGCTCTTGTGTCTGGTGTCCCTTTGTTGGGGTCTGGCTGCGCCGCCGCCGTTTAAAAAGGGGCTTTTTCCGTTTTCTTTTGGTGGCGCGCGCGCGCCCCGCCCGTTGTGTTTTCCGTGTCGCTTCGCTCCCGCTCCTTTTGGTTGCCGTGCCCTCCCCCCTTCGGGGGGCTGCGCCCGGGGCGCGCTCGCCTTTGCGGCCGGGGCGCTCTGGCGTTCCGCCCTCGGCTGTCGCTGGTGGGTGGCGTTTCTTTGGGGGTGTGGGGTTCCTTATCCCTTTCTTTTGGGTTTTGTCGGTGGGGCTTCTCTTTGTCGCGCTTCGCTGGTGGGTGGCGTTTCTTTGGGGGTCCTCGCGCCCTTCGGTCGCGCGGCGGCGGCTACGCAGTGCCGTTGTCGTGTGCCGTTGTCGTGTGCCGTTGTCGGGCGTCGTTGTTGGGTTGTTGTTAAGTTTCCCGGCTGTCGCTTGCTGCGCTCGCTCCCGCGTCGCGCTCCTTGGTGCGTCTGCGGGCGCGCCGCTTCGGGGGGCGTCTCTTGCTCGCCTCCGCTCCTTCTCGGCCTCGCTTCGCTCCCCTCGGCGTCGCTCCGCCTGCGCCCCCCGCGCCTCCCTTCGTCGCTACGCTCCTACGGTCGCCCCTCCGCTTCGCTGGCGCCCTTGCCGCGCCCTCCCGCCGCTGATTGCCCCTTGGGGGTGGGCTCGCCCCCATTCGGGGGTACGTCGGCCGTTGGCCTCCCTCGCCCGCCCCCCGGTCGGGGGTTCGCTCTCTGTTCGCTCGCCGCCCTCCCGCTGCCGCAGTCGTGTTGTCCGGTCGTGTTGTCAGGCTCTTTTGCTTGCCAAGCGGTCTGTGCGTTTGTGCTCGCTGCCGCTCGCGTCGGGGCTCCGTTTGTATAGGCTTCGGGGCGCCGGGCTCCGTTCACGGCCTCGTGGGGGGTACGGCCTATGGGGGCCCCTGCCCCATGATGGCCTCTTCGCTGCCGCTCGGCCACCCCTGTCGGCCGAACATTGGCGGGTGGCGTTTCTAATAACTTAGCCCTTTTTGATAGTACAGCCTGGGTGCCTCGGGCGGCGGCTTTCGGCCTCCTTGCTCGCCGCCCGTGCTTTTTTGCTTGCCGTGGGTATTTGCGGCCTTGCGGCCACCGGTGCTTCTTCCCCTCCCCCCTGCCCCCTCCCCTCGGGCGGGGGGTGGCCGCGCGCAAAGGCTCACGCGCCGCAGGCTCGGCACGATGCGCCTCGCCACGCTTGCCCCCGCACTTCCCCCGCTTTTGCCGCCGCTCGGCTTCAGTCGCTTCGCTCCCTCCAGCCTCGCGGCCGCAACGCTCCGCGCGCGGATATGCGCGCTCCGGCCGTTGGCCTCCGCGCGCAAATCCGCTTTACCCCCTCACGCCTTTGCGCGCTCGGAACTTCTGCTTGCCTAAGGTATTTGCGCCTATCGGCCACATATGCCCTACGGCCTTTAATGGGCTCTGGGTGCCTTATCCCTCATCTTTTAGTTAGTCGTCGGCTACTTCGCCGCCTTGGGGCGGCAGGGGATGTTGAGCGATATAGAAGATGCAACAAACTTTGTCTTTTGGCATTTAGTGTGTGCTTGCGCAGGGTTAATTTTAATAAAATTTAACATTTACAACTGTATTTTGCGGGCAAAATTTGCCCTCAAAGTTTACAATTGTAAATTTTTTTTACGCATCAACGACGACACAACGCCGAGGTAACGCCAAGGTAACGCCGACGAAATGCGCGTGTATACGCGCGTTCGCGCATCGCGGGTACAAATTATAATACTGTGTCGAGATATGCGCCGAGAGGGGGTAAAAAATACCCTTCTCGCGGCTGATATGCAAAAATATTTTTGGCGAGTTTGAAAAAGTTTGTATCTTTGCGGCGAAAATTAACCAAAAAACTGTTAAAAATGGGTATACAACGAGGGCCTTTTGGTACCGGTTTCGTTAGAAAACTTGGTAACACAGTCGGCTACAAGATTGGCGGTGGCCGCTACGGGATTGCTGCCTACCAGCCCACTGTAATCAACCCAAAGTCTGTTAAGCAGAACACCCAACGCGCAAAGTTCACCTTTCTGCAGCAGTTCGGTGCGTTGCTGCAACGTGGCAGTCTTGAAGGGCTGGAGAACATGGGTTATAAGAAGGTGCGCAACGCGTTCAACTCTGTCAACATCGGGCAACTAACAGTAGAAAACCCGGGTACTAACCCGAAAGTAAACATTGACGTGGCAGCGCCATTGCTGCAGTTGTCCCGAGGCTATGAGCCTATGCCTGCCGTAAGTGTGGGCAGTTTGGATGGCTCCAGACTGAAAATATCGGCAGGCTCATTTTACAGTGAGGGTGTAAACCGCCCAGACGCGGCACGCATCGTTATTGTATGCGCCAATGCCATGGGGACTGTCGGCTATGCGGCGCAGGTGGTTGACCTCACATATACCACTTTTGCGGATGGGTATGCAGCAACCAACACAATAGAAGTTTTCTGTGAGACTGGCGGCATTGACCCATCGAGCCACGACCTTACATACTATATTTGGGCGTACAATATCCGTTACGTTGCCAAGTATGGCCAGTTTGCTGCCGGTGAGCGTTCGGGCGTCATGACGCAGAATGTGCCACATATCACGCAGCAGGCAGGCGTGGAGGCTATCAGTGGTCGCAAGTTGTACAGCGCAACAGCCTTTGAACTCTTTAATTGGGTACACAGTTAATTCAACAGATATGAAAAAAGACATCCAAGACCCCAGCACCAACAAAGTGGACTGGCAGTTAATATTGAAAATTGCAATCGCCGTACTCAGTGCTATATTGGGTGCGATTGCTGGAACTAAGTCGGGAGCCGTTGCCGACTTCATCAACGGCATAATCTAAAAAAGAAAGGAAAAATTATGGCAATTCTTAATGGTCCCTACGCCTCCGGTATGAGTGGCAAGGTTGGCGAGGTAGTCGCCGCCAAAACCACCGGTGGCAGAACTGCGCTTCGCTCTTACAATCGCGAAATCAAAAACCCCAACACCCTGCGCCAGCGCGTCAGCCGTAGCAAACTTGCTATGGCCAGCGCACTTGCTGCAATCTTTTCGGAAGTCATTAAAATTGGCTTCGCAAAGGCTGCTGCCGGCACAAAGATGTATGCCCGCAACATGTTCGTGAAGGACATTGTTCCGGTATCATCCGGCGTTTTCACCGTGAGCGGCGAAACTGTGTCCGTGGTTGATACCAATTTGGAATTTTCCAAGGCGGTTGGTATCAATGTCAAGCCTTCTGTAGGTTACGAGGAAGGCACTGGCGGCGAAACTATGGACTTTACGGTTAGCAATAGTGACATGGTCACTCTGCCTGCCGGTAGCGCTCTGGGGCTCGTTGTTGTACTGGCCGACCAGAACATGCAGGCATCGCGCGTGTTCATGGGCACGGCTGCTGCGGGCGTGAAAGTCCCCATGTCGGTTTTGGCAGAACTCCCATCACCTATGTTTTGGGCGTTCTACAAGGAAATTCCCGAGGCCTTCAACGGCGTGACTGCTGCTGAAATCCCTTGGAAATATCCTTCCTTGACTGGCCCCTGCACAACTAAGGAGGTTCTTGGTTGATTGTAGGAGAAATCTAAAGGCCTCACGCAATATGCGTGGGGCTTTTTCGTTTATATGGGTATGCGTGACCGTAGATATTATATTGCGTCGGTCTTGTTGGCGCTGCTGCTGGTGGCATTAAGTGCGCTGCTATACGTACTGCGTTAGCCATCCCCCACTCGGCACCTCCATGCCTATAAAAAGTGCCATAGGGGCGGCGAAGCCGACCAATAAACGTACTTTCTATTTAACATAACCTTCCAGCGCCGATTTATAATGCGCTGGAAATCAAATGCCAGTTGTTAAATAATCTTAAACTTTTGTTAAACATATCCACCGTATTGTGATATGTTTGTATATTTGCATCCGAGTTCCGAAGCATAACCGGCGACGTCTTTCGGCACTTTGACGACCGGCGAAGAATACGAACTCGGTATACGAGCGGGGGCGGCGGTGTGTGCAACTCTTTTTGGACATGCCGCCAATCCTTTTTAAAGTCAAACCCAAAAACTGTTGCAAGATGAAAAGAAAAGATTTCAAGGAAAAAATGGAGTACGTCGAGTCGTTGATGGACGATTGGCGTAGTTACTCTAAGGACTTCATTAATAGTCCGAAAATGATTTCACGTCTTAACGCTATTGTGGACTGTTTATTTGATATTAGAGAAGAACTATTGGGGGAAAGAACGTGAGGTAGTAGCATGTGGTGGCCGCTCATCAGTCCGGTCGCAGGCTCCCTTCCCAAGGAGCGGCCACCACGAAGAAGAAAAAAACTTTCGGTAAAACCAAAAACAGTTGCAAGATGTTCAACAAGATTTTTCAAAAAGTAGGCCTTGCCGCCTACACAAAGAGTGACACGTTCCGTGTCCACGGTTGCCGTTTTCACAAACGTTTGCTGCGCTGCCATCTGCGCGAGTGTCGAACGCCTAAATCGTTTTGACGTATGGAGCAGAATAAGTATACCGGTGAATTGGCTGGAGCCCTTTCAATGCTCTCTCTCGTTTCTGCGATGGGTACGGCCAACATTATGCAGAAAAAGCCCGACTTGATGTTGGAAAAACTGTTGCTGGCAGTCGGCCAGCGCGTCAAGGAACGTGCGCCAAAAGAAGCACTTGAAGTGTGGGGCAATCCTATGTTTCGCGAAATTATGCGCGAGTTTATTGGCCAGTGTGGATTGACCACTATGGCAGTTCTGCAAGTGTATAAAAAGTTCGATAATGAATGCAAGCGGAACAAAAATGTCTGCTAAATACAGACTGGATGGGCTTGTCGCTGTATCTCGACACGCCATTGAAAGAGCCGCCATGTGGCTATTTATGGCGTACATACGAAAACGGTACAAACGTATGGAAAATGCGACGCATTCTGTACACTGATAGGGGCGACAAGGTTTTGACGCTGCTGTCGGAGCCTAAAAGTACACTGATTGACCCCCGGGCTGCTCTGCTGGAGGTTGAGAACGAATGGTTGTACCATGGCATTGGCGTTCGGGGTATTCTTCAATTGTTGCGCCGTATGTGTATTTTTTCAGTGCGTGGGATGTCGCGCATGGATTTGGCAATTGATTTCGTGCCGACGCCGGAACAGTTCTCTGTGATTGAGAGTTTGGGTCGGAATGAGATGCGGGTACAGGGCAAAAGCAATTGGGTGCCCTGGTGGTCCGTAAATCATAGTGAGTGGATGCCGTCACAATATCGCGGTAGGCCTATCCCCCATCAAATATCTTGGGGGCATAAAACCACAGACGTGAAGTGGAAGGTTTATTACAAGTCCAAGGATTTGAAAGATGCAGCCCATGGTATGGGATGGGATAAGCCGTATATTGTAGACCAGTGGCGTGAGGCTGGGTTTGATGAATACAACGTGTGGCGGCTTGAAGTGTCAATCAAGAACTGCAACTCGCTGGTGTGGGATGGCAATAAATTGACGCTGGATGTATGGGGCAACAATACCGTTGCGCTGGCTCGTGATTTATATACGTCGCGTTTCGTGGTTCGACGTAACCAAGGCCACAAAGACAAGTCGAACGACGATGTTGTTGAGTTCCTGCCTATAAAGGGGCACAACCTTATACGGTGTGCCACTTATGAAGGTGAGCGCGTTCGCAACGGCCGTGTTACTCTACTCCGTCAACTTGTCAAAGCACTTGACGATGAGCAGGTGCTGATTGATGCGCCAAGCCGTGAGGGTGTCCTAAATCATATTGCCAACATCATCCGTCGCGACAATCTAACGCATTACTTCAAAGGCATGGTGGGCGAATATTATGACGTATGGGCTGACTATATACGCCAGCAGGCCGACGCGGCGACGCCAAGCGATGGCCGGTACGATATCATGCGCGAGCATGACGCTGGCCGTGGTATTATGCCCAACGCTGGTTTTGACGACCATCCGGAGAAGCATGCGCCGGTGGTAGTGAAATTGCCGGATGTAATAACGAATTACAAACGTAAACAAAAAAATATTAACCAATTACAACTGTAAGATTATGAGACTTATTGCAAAATTTGTTAAGAAGCTGGACCCTGTTTTCGGCGAAACGGAGAAAGGCTCTTGGAGCCGTGGCGGTTTTATCGTACGCACGATTGACGACCGCGAGCAACTGGTGGCGTTTACCGCCTATGGTGCCGAGCGCATCCTGTTGTATAGTGCGCTAAAGACAGATGACATTGTTGAGGTGGTTTTCGTTCCTGAGAGCCGAGAGTTTAATGACAAGTGGTATACTGATTTGCGCATGCTGAATGTGGCGCTTGTCGGAAACGCTGTGAATAGAAAGGAGGGAGTGTGATGAATAGACAGTGGGCAATTAGTATTCGGCAACCATATGTGGAATGTATTGTTGCTCGGAGGAAAGCGTTTGAAATAAGAACGCGCATTCCTTCGGATTTAAGTATTGGTGATGAGGTGTATGTGGTGCAGGTGGGTAGTGGTGGAAAAGTCGTGATGTCTTTTGTTGTGGGGGATATTCTTCTCGATACTCCGAGAAGTTTGTGGGAAAACTTTAGAAATAGTCTGTGTGTCACGGAAAAAGACTTTTGTTTGTATGCTGCAGGGAGACAGTCTTTGTATCTCTTGAGGACTATTTTTGTGAAAAGTGTTGTCCCACCGTTATTGTTAGAGAATTTGGGGCTGTCACGTGTTCCGCAGTGGTTTGTTCGGGTATGTGTCCCCCACTCGGCACCCCCATGCTAATAGAAAGTGCCATGGGTGGCCGGTAGGCCACAATCAATGTACTTGATACCCTTGGGTTTTCTTTGGCCCTCGCGAGAGTTTTGCGAGGGCTTTTTGGTGTCAACTACCGTAAAGTATTACGGTAGTAAATTCGGCAGAATAACTACCCGTTCCCCTTCTACCGTAGCCGCTTATTTTTGGCAGTATGTTTGACGTAATTGGGTGGTTTATGGTGGGTTAATGAGTGTCAGTTAATAGGTTTATGAGTGAATGTTGTGAGCGTCATAGGTGAATGTTGTGAGCGTCATAGGTGAATGTTGTGAGCGTCATAGGTGAATGTTGTGAGCGTCATAGGTGAATGTTGTGA
>JAEENM010000027.1 GCA_016283745.1 Bacteroidales bacterium
CACAGCGTCTGAAATACTCCTCCACAGTGGCCAGCATCGCCAACGGCTGGAAAAAATGGCAGGGCGAGACAATAGGCGTAAACCGCTTGGAAGTGCCCAAGATGAAACGCGAATTTGAACAGAAATTCCAGCAGTGGGCCAACGACAAACCCGAATACCGCGACGTTCTGCCGCAGCTGGCAAAAAACTACGCCACACTGAAACCACTCGAACTGAAACGTACCTATTTCAACGAGGCTGTGATGGCAAGCGACTTTATGAAACGTGCCTACGCAATGTGGCAACTGCATCATATGAACGACGAAAAAGCCAAAGCCCAGTGCGAACAGCTTATTAAATCCAACGAAAAGTATTTTACTGACTTTGAGAAACATACCATTGTCGATAAGGCTATTTTCATCGAAACTTTCACCTATATGTGGCAGAAAGGTTTCGCCCCTTATCTCGACAAAAAATGCCACTCCAAAGCCGATGTGGAGAATCTTTTGAGTAAGGTTTACGAAAAATCCATGCTCACCCACAAGGACAAGGTTATCGATTTCCTGAAAAACTATACTACTAAGAAAAAATCCAAAATTCGCAAAGACCCGGCCGTGGATTTGTTCTGCATTTCGTATGCATACGCTTACGGCACTGAAACTGAAACTGGTGGCTTTGCTTTACGAACCATCGACCCCTACCGCACTGCACAGGATAATATCGCCCGCCTTATGCGCACTTACGTGAAAGGCATGATGGAGATGCAGCCCGACGTGAATTTCTTCCCCGACGCCAACCTCACCCTGCGTGTGGCCTACGGTCATGTGGACGGTTTCCGTCCCAAGGACGGCGTTAGCTACAAGCCCTACACCACCATCGAGGGCATTATGCAGAAAGAGAACCCCGACATCTACGACTACGTGGTTGAGCCGCGTCTGAAAGAGCTTTACAACAACAAAGATTTCGGCCAGTACGCCAATGCCAAAGGCGAGCTTCCGGTCTGTTTCATCGCCACCAACCATACCACGGGCGGCAACTCCGGCAGCCCTGTCATCAACGCCGACGGACAGCTGATAGGCCTCAACTTCGACCGCTGCTGGGAAGGCACTATGAGCGACATCCTGTTCGACCCCGAATACTGCCGCAACATCACCCTCGACATCCGCTACTGCCTCTTTATCATCGACAAATTTGCAGGCGCCACGAACCTTATCAACGAACTTGACATCGTCAAATAATTATGGAACAGCAACTTATAGAGCAGGCGTGGGACAATCGCGACCTTCTGAAAAACGAAGAAGTGCGTACTGCAATACGCTCCACCATCGAAAAGCTGGACAAAGGCCAAATCCGCATTGCCGAGCCCAAGGACGGCCAATGGATTGTGAACGAGTGGATTAAGAAAGCCGTGATACTCTATTTCCCCATCTGCGAGATGCAGACCATCGAGCTACCGCCTTTCGAGTTCCACGACAAGATAGCCCTGAAACACGACTTCGCCTCGCAGGGCGTGCGTGTGGTGCCTCACGCCATAGCACGTTACGGCTCCTATCTCGCCAAAGGCGTGGTAATGATGCCGTCGTATGTGAATATCGGTGCCTACGTGGACAGCGGCACTATGGTGGACACCTGGGCCACCGTGGGGTCGTGCGCACAGATAGGCAAGAGCGTGCACCTCAGCGGCGGCGTGGGTATAGGCGGCGTGCTGGAACCCGTGCAGGCCGCGCCCGTTATTGTGGAGGACCACTGTTTTATCGGCTCGCGCTGCATCATTGTGGAGGGTGCGCATATCGGCACCGAAGCGGTGATAGGGGCTGGCGTGGTGATAACCGGCTCCACCAAGATTATCGACGTAACAGGCAGCGAACCAAAGGAATACAAAGGCTATGTGCCTCCCCGCTCGGTGGTGATACCCGGCAGCATCCCCAAGCAGTTCCCCGCCGGCAGCTACAACGTGCCCTGCGCCCTTATCATTGGTCAGCGCAAACCCTCCACCGACCTCAAGACCTCGCTCAACGCCGCCCTTCGCGACTTCGGCGTGGAGGTGTAAGAATTTGATTTCTATTATTTTATAGAATTTTATTATGCATATAAAACCCTATATCCACGAGGTTAAATACTACGAATGCGACCGCATGGGCATAACGCACCACAGCAACTACATACGTTTTATGGAGGAGGCCCGTGTGGATTGGATGGACCAGATGGGCTTCGGTTTCGACCGCATGGAAGCCGAAGGCGTGGTGTCGCCCGTGGTTTCGGTGGACTGCGTGTACAAAAAGACAACCACCTTCAAGGACAAGATAGAAATAACGGTGGAGGTGGCCAAAACCTCGCCGCTGAAAATAGTTTTTGCATACACCATGCGCATCGGCAATGATATTGTTTGCACCGCCCAAAGCACCCACTGTTTTATGGAAAACGGCCGTCCGGTGTCGTTGGCCAAACGCTTTCCCGAGCTTTTCAGCCGCATACAAGGCATGTAGTGGCACACATTAAATGATACTTCTCCGTCAGCAAAAACACAATTCCACAGACTGATAATACGAATTTATAGTATTTTCAGTTGGCGAAATTTAACAAGCAATCTCCCTGTGTTATTGTGCTACAAGCGGGAATTCTTTGAAAAAAGACAATAGTGATATTGTTTCTTTACGGAGCTTAGTTTTGGCAAACTTTTTTATATCACCGTCAGTGAGTTCGCCAAGTCCGTTCATAACTGTCTTGTCGCTAACTTTTTCCAATGTGTCAATACAACACTGCAGGTGTTCCTGCAACGGCATGCCCATCCTCGATTCCACAATGGCGGCATTTATCGGGGTTTGCGACTGAAGGAAAAACCAGCAGTCGAACACATCGCGGCCCGTAATCTCGTTCCGGTCGAGAAGTGCGCACAGCTTGTGGGCAAACATATCGGGCTTTGTAAGAACTCTCATTTCGATACCCATCAAATTCTTTGTCTCATAATGGTTGTCGAATTTCCGGGTGGAAATCTCCACCTTCAGCTTGCGTTCGTCTTTGCCGTAATTTAGGACAAATATAGGGCCAAAGAATTTCCGTGCCTCGTCGTCGAGTGTACCATATCGTAGCAGAATCCGTCGCATACGATTATAAACGATGTCTTCTTTGTTGTCGTCCAGCAGGTTAAAATCTAAATCCACCGAAAAACGTGGCAGGTCGTAGAAAAACATCAAAGCGGTTCCGCCCTTGAAGGCCAGAGCATTGGCAAGTTCAGCGTCTGAAAACACATCTTTCAGAATCTGAAGCATTTGGTATTTGTGTTTGTTCAAGTCCATAGCAGTTATTTTTTGAACAGCTCTTTAACACGTGCGGTCAACCGTGCGGAGTTGTAGATTGGCAGAATACGCATAACCTTTTTTTTGTTTATGGGACGCAGGTTGTCGAAAAAGCATTCCGAGTTGAGATACATAATATCGAGCAATGCACGTTCCGGAGTGGCGATATTGATATTGTCGAGCCTTTCGATGCCATCCATATTACATAAAATCTCGCCCTTTATCTGGCTGTAGCGAAAAGGCATCCCCAACATTTCGATTTCCCGGTTGAGGTAACTTATAGATGTGATGGCGGAATCGTACTGGAAAATGACGCCGGCTTTCTGCAGCACATATTCCAACGAGATATATGATGGCACAAATACCAAACCCGCCAATTCCTCCGGATTATAGGCACTTTTGGCATAAATGCCTTTGCGCGGATTCAGCAGCAGGCCTTTGTGCACATAGTAGTTCAGCCTCTTGGTTAGCGAAATGTCTCTTTTCTCGTTTAGCAGCATTGCCACACTTCGTGTGCTAAAGGCCGTCCTTGGCGATGAGCCAAGCAAATACATCATATTTATTTGCGAACTGTTCATACGAATTATTAGTATTTTCAGTTTGCAAAATTACGAAAAATTTTTGATATGGACAAAAAAATCGGATTTTATAGTATTTTTAGTTGGTGAAATTCAATCTTGCCAAGCGCAGATAACGTTGTCGAAATTGCGTTGCCGCACTTCCCTACTTCCATTTCAGGGTTTCGAGAATGTGGCGGGCGTCGTCCTGTATGTAGTTGATTACCGGCTCGAGGGAGTCGTAGTTGGGGGTACTGTTGATATAAACGGCGCCACGGACGAAATTCTTTACGCTGTCGGTGGCCCAGAACTGGAACGTTGAGGCGACCTGCTGTCCTTTGAGACGCCATGTGTTGGCAAAAACCTTCTCTTCGGGGTTGTTGTACGACTGCTCCTCCACTCCCGTCGATTTCTGGAAATGAAGTTTCAGCAGCTGGTAGGCTGTATCCACCTCCATAGCGAGCGAAGCGGGCGTTTTCAACTTCTTGTAACTAAGAAAGATAACGCCGTTGTATTCGGGATAGAGTATGTCGATCCATTTCACCGAAGGTATGTCCTTTTTCATAACCACGGTAGAAGTGGTGGGGTATTCGAAAGTGATGCCCAGAGCCGTGGTGTCGTAGGTCTGGTACGACTTGTCGGGCAGTGTGATGCGGTAATATGTAGTTGGCTTGGGGGCGTAGGTCTGACCGCTGTCGCAAGCAGCATATACAAAGAGAGCCATCAGGCTAACTGTCAATATTTTAATCTTCATCCTGTGACGGTTTTTCGATGGTTACTTTCACCTCTTCGATACGACGGTTGTCGGATTTCTGTATCACAAAGTTGAGGTTTTTTATTATGACGTTGGTGCCGGGCTGCGGTATCTCGCCCACCACTTCGAGGATAAGTCCCGCAAGGGTCTCGGCGTCGCCGCGCACTTCGTCGAACTCCTCGTCGTCGAGGTCGAGGGTCTTGCAGAAATCGATGATGCTTGTCTTGGCCTCGAATACAAAGGTATTGTCGTCGAGTTTGCGGAACGGCAGTTCGGTTTTGTCGTATTCGTCGGTAATTTCGCCCACAATCTCTTCGATGATGTCCTCCAAAGTAACGATTCCCGACGTTCCGCCGTATTCGTCAACCACTATGGCGAGGTGTATCTTCAGTGTCTGGAATTCGTGCAGAAGGTCGCTAACGCTCTTGGTCTCAGGCACAAAGAACGGTTCGCGCAGCAGGCTTGTCCACGCCTTGGTCTTGTCCTTGGCCATAACCGAGAGGAGGTCCTTCACGTAAAGTATGCCTTTGATATTGTCCACCGAGCCGTCGTACACGGGGATACGCGAAAAGCCGGTGCTTTCGTACAGTTCCACGACTTTGTCGAGGGGTTCGTCGATGGAAATGGCCACAATGTCGATACGCGACTTCATAATCTCGTTCACCACAAGGTCGCCGAACCGCACTATGCCTTTTAGCATCTGGGCTTCGGTCTCCACATCCTCGCCGCCTTCGGCAATCTCTATCACGTCCGACATCTCGTCGCCGGAGAGGGCGTTGGTATTGTTGGTGGTGTTGAACTGCGATTTCATCCACACCGACAAAGCTCCGAATGGTTTGAACAGCCACGCCAGAAACTGTATGGCCACGGCGTGTTTGGATACGATGTCCGACTCCTTCTCCTTGGCGTAATATCTTGGCAACCAATATACAAACACTGCGGCAATGAGCAGATAAACAAAGATTCCGACTATCAGAATAAGTTT
>JAEENM010000028.1 GCA_016283745.1 Bacteroidales bacterium
GTGTCGCGTTCGGGCAGTTCGTAGGGACCCATGTGCCAGCGTATGGCCATAATCTCCTCGTCGGTTAGCTCCAGACCGCAGCGCAGCAGGGCTATCACCGATTTTTCGCCGTGTCCCACGGGAAAACGGTAGTTGTGGTGGAAAGTCCCGTCGGTATTGTCTTTGGCGTAGTTGAAAACCTTGCAGGTGTCGTGCAGCAAGGCGGCAATGGTAACGCTGTCGGCGGGCAAAAGCTGCTCCATGGCCGGATCGGCGGCAATGGCCTCCTCACGCAGTTTCATCGCAAAACGGTACACCGACAGCGAGTGGTTGGCCAGTCCGCCCGTTTCGCGGTTCTGGTAGCGTGTGGAGGCGGGCAGGACGAAAAAATCGTTCTCGTCCAAAAACTCCACCACCTTCTCCATGCCTTTGCGGCGGGTGTCGAGTAGTATTTTTTTTATGAGTTCTTCGTTAGTCATTTTGATAGTGTTGATTTATATCCTTTGATTTTACGCAAAGTCGCCTCTCTTCCGAGACGCTGCTTGTTTGAGTTGTTTATGTAGTCCCCACACTGCGTTCCTTGTGTGGGGTTATTGAGATTCAGTCTCTCCGAGACTGTGATAGGAAAAACTTTTGTCATATTTATAGCCTGAAAAAGCTTTGTTTGCGTAAAAATGTGTTTTATTCGTTCAATTAGTGTTTAAAAATGTAAGCCGAAGGCTTAATAATTTACAAGATTTACAAGATCTCGTGAGCCGTAGGCGAACAGGAGAATAATAAATTATACCCCGATTTTCATCAAAAAATGCACTGCCGCGGCCACCAGCAGCGCGCCTTCCAAAAATGTGGCCCAGCGACGACTTCTTTTTTGATTCTGTCGGCCCATCAGTACACCGAAAAAGGTGCTTGCCACTGTGAAGAAAGCCATAAATCCCGCACACCACCAAAAACGTGGACCAACCTGCAACATGCCCAGTCCCAAGCCTGTCAGCAGGAAGTCGAAACTTGTGGCGAGGGAAAGTAAAAGTATTGTTTTTGAACCTGTTACGTATGTTGTGTTGTCGTCCTTGGGTTTGCGTATGGCACGTAGAATCAGTTTCACGCCCACAAAGGCTATGATAGCCACGGCAATCCATTTGTAGAATTGGGCTTCGCCGCCTAGCGCCTGTCCGATAAGGTATCCACCGATAAGGAATAGAGCATGGAAGATGCTGAAACACAAAGCGAGAAGGGCTCCGTGAGCCACTGGTATCTTTTTTCCGGCCGAACATCCCGCAGCTATAGCGAAAGCGTCGACTGAGAGTGTAAGGGCCAGGCCTATGGTCATAAGTATTGACATAACTTAATTATTATTAGAATTTTGTAAAATGTTCGTTATCTGCACAAAGTCCTCCACCGACAACTGTTCGGCACGTGCCATAAGCAGCTTTTCGGGAATGCCGTCCAAGGGCAACCCCAAGGGTTTCAGGGCGTTGCGCATGGTCTTGCGACGTTGGTTGAAGCCCGTCTTCACCACCTTCACAAACAGAGCCTCGTCGCAGGGCAGGGTGGGGGTGGCGTTGCGCCGCAGACGTATCACCGCCGATTTTACCTTGGGAGGTGGGTTGAACACATGCTCGTCCACGGTGAAAAGGTACTCGATGTCGTAGAACGCCGACAGCAGCACGCTGAGAATGCCGTAGGTCTTGCTGCCGGGCTTGGCGGCGATGCGTTCCGCCACCTCTTTTTGGAACATCCCCGCCACCAACGGAATGCGGTTGCGGTTTTCGAACACGCGAAACAGTATCTGGTTGGAGATGTTGTAAGGGTAATTGCCTATGAGCGAGAAACTTCCGTCGAAAAGCTCTTCAAGGTCGCATTGCAGGAAATCTGCCGAAAGTATGCGTCCTTCGAGGGCTGGGAAGTTGCGGCCGAGGTATTCCACCGACTCCGTGTCAATCTCTATCACCCGCAGGTTGTAGTTGGGGTTGGCAAGCAAAAACTGTGTAAGCACCCCCATGCCGGGACCGATTTCAAGGACGTTTTGAGGAGTGTCGCCTAGCGTTTCGGCAATGCGCCGGGCAATGCCGAGGTCCTTCAGAAAGTGCTGTCCCAGATGTTTTTTCGCTCTTACGGTGTCCATTTTCGTGCTTCGTTTTGCAGTTGCAAATTTACGATTTTTTTTTTGAACTGTGTTCAGGGATCTGTGAACTGTGATCTGTGAACAGATAAGTTCATTAAGTACAATAGATTAAGTCGGTTATAACTCACTCAGTGTCATTTGCTCTTTTTACTCCCGTCATAGTTATAATCTTCTAATGTCCAATTAATTATGCATTCGTTGATGAAGTCCGACAAACATTCGTGAGTTTCTTCGGGCGTGTCATTTTCATTATATTCATAATCTGTTGCATAAAATATTATTTTTCGGGAAAAGCCCGAATTTGTTTCTTTCTGAGTATCAAAACAATAATAATTGCCTCCGCCATCAGGAGAAAAAGGGATCAAATGCTTTGGCATTGGGAGCTGTGTCTCGAAATGCTCAAATTGATACGCTCCCGCTAAATCGTAGCTTTTGCTGTCGAAAGTGATTCCAAGTACTTCGTCGCCCATCAGATTAAAACCGTTGGTTATTTTTAGCAGTTGCTTGTAATCATCTGGAAGTTGTATGTTGTATTTGTTTTCAAATTTGATAATCAGTTCATTGGATACGGGAGGATTGAACTCGATGATTTCAGGAGAGAATTTTTGTAGTCCCTCAACTATTTTCGCAATTTGTGCATTGTGTTTTTTCATTTTTCGTGCTTCGTTTTGCAGTTGCAAATGTACGAAATTTTTTTGAACTGTGTTCAAGGGGACTGTGAACGGATTGAATTTGCGTTTGAACACGGATGGCACGAATAGCACGGATAATAGAGCCCCAAAGGGGCGATAGACTACAGGCGGCGGTGTGAACCGCCGTATATAAAGGACACACGAACCGATGAGCCCTGAAAGGGCGACAGAAAACGTTTTTTTTATTACCCCAACAAAAAAAGAGACGCGCTTCAGCACGTCTCTTCAATTTTTGGACACACGCAGTGTGTCCCTACAAATTCCGAATTCCTAAATCCGAATTTCGAATTATTTAATTCGTTCCAGTTGCACTGTAAAGTGGCGCATAAGCTCGGCTTCCCATGTGATACGCACGCCGTGTTTGATGGTGTCGCGACGGTCGTACACGTTCTTCAGGGCTGCGGCAATCACGTCCATGTGGTTGTTGGTGTACACGCGGCGCGGTATGCAGAGGCGTACGAAATCCAGTCCGCCGAAACGGTTCTCGCGGGTCACGGGGTCGCGGTCGGCAAGCATGTAGCCAATCTCGCAGGCGCGGATACCGGCTTCGAGGTACAGCTCGCAAGTCAGTGTCTGGGCGGGGAATTCCTCTTTAGGTACGTTGGTCAGTATCTTGTCGGCATCCACAAAGATGGCGTGACCGCCGGCGGGACGCTGGTAAGGAATGCCGTACTCGTCGAGTTTCTTGGCAAGGTACTGCACCTGTTTGATGCGGGTCTCAACCATGTCGAAATCGCAGTTCTCGCGCAAGCCGACGGCAAGGGCGTCCATGTCGCGGCCGTTCATACCGCCGTAGGTGAGGAATCCCTCGAAGGGGATGCAGAACAGCTTGGCACCTTCGTACCAGTCCTCTTTGTTGGTGGCTATGAAACCGCCCATGTTCACGAGGCCGTCTTTCTTGGCGCTCATGGTCATGCTGTCGGCGTAGCTGAACATCTCTTTGGCAATCTCCAGTATCGATTTGTCGGCGTAGCCCTCTTCGCGGGTCTTGATAAAGTAGGCGTTTTCTACAAAACGTGCGCTGTCGATGTTCACCGGCACGCCGTATTTGTGGCACAGCTCGCAGGTCTCGCGGATGTTTTTCATGCTAACGGGCTGTCCGCCGACGGTGTTGTTGGTAACGGTGAGCACCATGAAAGGCACGTTGCCTTTGTTTTCCTGCAGCACTTTCTCGAGGAGTTCGAGACTTACGTTGCCTTTGAAGGGGATTTCAAGCTGGGTGTCCTTGGCTTCGGGTATGGTAACGTCGATGGCGAAGGCCTTGCGGCTCTCGATATGACCTTTGGTGGTGTCGAAATGTGCGTTGCCGGGGATGATTTGTCCGGGTTTCACAAGGTAGGAGAACAGCACGTTCTCGGCGGCACGTCCCTGGTGGGTGGGTATCACATATTTGAAACCTGTGATGTCGGTGATGGTGTCTTTCATGTGGAAGAAACTGCGGGCTCCGCCGTAGCTCTCGTCGCCCATCATCATGGCGCTCCACTGACGGTCGCTCATAGCGCCGGTGCCGCTGTCGGTCAGCAGGTCGATGTAAACGTAGTCCGACTTCAACATAAAAATGTTGTTGTGGGCCTCTTCAAGCCATTTCTCGCGTTCGGCGCGGGTGCTTTTCTTGATGGGTTCAACCATCTTTATTTTCCAAGATTCTGCAAATGGTAATTCCATAAGTTTTTGATTTTATTAATTTGACTTTTAATTACTTATATATTGTTGAAAATGTGCAGCGACTGCATGTCGCCACAAATTGCCTTTTCCTTTATCGTAAAAAAGTGGGGGAGGGTTACAGACACACAAACTCGTCGCGCCTCTTGATATTCAAGAAGAGAGGAATGTTGGCTGTATGTGAGTTATGTGTTCTCATAAACTTTTGCAAATATACATATTAATTATAATATTTCAAAATATTTTTTATAAAATATTGAAAAACATCACCTTAACTTTAACAAACGGCGCTTGTTGGATTTTTTTGTGTCTTTTCAGTTTGTAATTTGAGCGATTTTTTTTCGTAGATGTGCATAATTCAAAAAAAATACGTAATTTTGCAAAATCAAATTTTATAATATTTACGATCATGAAAAAAGTATTTTCAATTCTGATGGTCGCTATGTTTGCTCTGTCGATGGCAGCGTGCGGCGACAAAAACGACAACACCAACAACGAAAATGGCAACGGTAACGGGAACCAGCAAGGCGACAACACAAACACTGTCCTGCACCTCACCGACTGGCGCTATGGCACCGACAACCTCGAAGCCACCGACCCCAACTATCTGGTTGTCAGAGTCACCTTCCGCAACGACAACTGCTCTGTAAGAACTATCACATCTACCGACATTGCCGACTACGACGGTCCTTACACCTATACCGGCACTCTTACCGACGGCAACGGCACCATGACTTTGCAGGACACACAGGCCGAAGAGCCCGTAGTCACAGCCTCTTTCAGCATCAGCGGCACCACAATGACCTTGCAGATGCATACCACCACCGACAACCACGAGTACACACTCGAAAAAGAGAGTTTCTTGAAGTAAAATATCAGATTATTCATATTTTAAAACCCATAAAACCATGAAAAAAACATTTCTCGCACTGATGTGCACAGCAACCCTTGCTTTTACAATGGCATGTGGTGGAAACAAAGGCAACGACGCCGAGGCGACAACCGAAGGCGAAGCCACGACAGAAGCAACCGAAAAATCGTATGACGACATGACCGGCATGGAACGTTTCGAAGCCGTGATACAGCGTGACTACGGTTTCAAATTTGCCGATGTCAAACCCGACAGCTTTTCGGAGGAAAAATCCGAATTCAGCGGTCATCCCGAACCAGGACACATGGCCAAAGCCAAATTCGTGAAAGCCGACGGCACCTACACCGACGCTGAGGCCGAAGCCTACATCCGCAAACTCTACGACCTCACCAAAGGCATATCGCAGGACGGCAAAAACGTGCTCGGCTTCGGATACACCAACGAGGACCCGAAACACGCCCTCGACGAAGCCGACATCGCCGAAGTGCTGAAGATGGTGGAATCGAAATGGTGTTTCCGCATCAACGACAATTTCTTTGTATGCAAAGTGTACAATTTCAAAGGCAAATTTATGGAAGTTACTTTCGTCGACGGCATCACAAAACCCCTTGACGAAGCCTTGAAAGACGCTGAAAAGGTATTGAAATAAAAATACCAATTAGTCCACAAACAAAAACGGCACATCGCTTTCGGTGTGTCGTTTAATTTTTCGACCACATTCATAAAAAAGTCAAAAAAGCACAATAATTCAACGTCGTTGTCGTTTATATGCCACATAAACAAATATCCATTTGTTGCAACAAATAAAACGACTATGATTGAATTAAAAGACTTTTCGTTTTCGTACCGCCGCACCAATGTGTTCGACGGCATCAACCTGCAGTTCGAGAACGGCCATATCTACGGGCTTCTCGGCGAGAACGGCGTGGGCAAGACCACCATGCTCAAGGCCATCAGCGGACTGTTGTGCCCCACCGCAGGCAGCTGCACTGTGGAGGACTTCCATTCTTTCGACCGCAAGCCCGAATTTCTGGAGAAAATCTTTTTCCTGCCCGACGACCTGCCACTGCCCGACGACGCCACGCCCGAGCGTTTCTTCCGCGACTTCGCCGTGTTCTACCCCAAGCACGACACCGCTATGTTCCAAGCCCTTGCCGCCGAGCTGCAAATCGACCCGCGCCGCAAGTTCAAGGAGATGAGTCTCGGGCAGCAGAAAAAAGCGTTGATAGCCAGCGCCCTCGCCCTCAACACCGACTACCTGCTCCTCGACGAGCCCACCAACGGCCTCGACATCCCTTCCAAAGCCGATTTCCGCCGCATCCTCTCCGAACGCAAAAGCAGCGGCCAGACTGTCATCATCTCCACCCATCAGGTGAAGGACGTGGAGAATCTCATCAACCCGATAATCATCATTTCCGACAGTCGGGTGCTGCTCGACGCCAGTGTGGAGCGCATAACCGAGAAACTCCATTTCAAATACTGTCCCGAACCCGTCCCCGGCGCCCTTTACAGCGAGATGCTGGCAGGCGGATTTGTCAACGTTTTGATAAACAACGGCTTCGGCGACAGCCAGCTGAATATCGAAGCACTTTTCAACGCCGTGTTACGCAATCAGGACACGGTGAAGAAACTCTTTGAACAAACTGAAATTACCAACAATTAAAAACCGAAAAAAAAACTATGAGTAACACATTCGATTTCAATAGATTCAAGAAAGTCCTCGCCCGCGATTTCCACGCCACCTATTCCCGTTTCGGACTGGGTATTCTTATTATTGTCCTTCTTTCTATCGCCGCTTGGCTTTGGGGGTGGGTGACAATGAGAGAATTCGCTGATTTAGAAATGAGTGAGGATTATTATGATGAGTACTACACGCTTATGTATAATTTTCACCGCCTCAGATATTTTATACTTGGGGTATTTGTTGCAGTGGCAATAGCTCCGGGAATAATCTACAAAAGTTGCAATCTGAAAGGTCGCGGCAACTATTTCGCATTGTTGCCGGCATCAATCACTGAGAAATATTTTAGTATGTTTCTGTATTGCAGCATCGCGGTGCCAGTAGTTGTTGTTTTTGGGACACTTCTTTTAGATACACTGCTAACGCTGCTTCCCTTCGGGCCTTACAAAGTTTATTTCTGGCAGTGTTATAATTATTGGTTTATGGGTGATGGGTTGATTTGGGCAATATTGGTTCCGATTGCTTTGCTTTTATTGACATCCGCTGTTTTTATGTTCACGAACACTGTTTTTAAGCGTGCAAAATTTATTAAAACCATGTTGTGGCTAATGTTGGTGGGTTTCGTGCTGATGATAGTTATGGTGTTGAGTGCTGATTGGTGGATAAATTGGCTGCCAAAATTTGATGAAGATATATTCATAGTTATTGTTTTTATTGTATTTCCATTGATACTTGCGTCAGTGTTTCAGTTTCTCACTTACCGCCGTCTTAAGAAAATGCAATATTGATTTGTCTTGAAATTAAAACCAAACGAGAGACGAACTTCAGTCCGCCTCTCGTTTTTTTTGTGTGTTGAGAAAAGTGATTCGTAAATAGAGCAACTTCAAACTCAAAACTAATTACTCATTACTAATTACTAATTACTAATTATAAATTCAGTTCCGAAATCCGCTCTCCGAACTCCGAATTAGAATACCATCGCAGCCAGCACCCATAGCCAGTGTGCGGCGATACCTGCGCAGAGACCTCCAATCGTGTGTGCGCCAATGGCTTTGCCTATCAGGTTGCGGTAGCCCAGACTGTCGAGCATGGCGGTGTGCGTGCTGAGGTAGCCGCTCCAGCACATGCCCATGGCGGTGAAAACGGCAATGGCGTTGTTGGTGATAATGCCAGCGTCGATAAACGTGGGCACCAGACCGAGGGCGGCTCCCACAGCGCCAAGAGCCGTTATCGGGAACGACACCAGTGCACCGCTCTCGAAACCGAACAGCCAGTAGAACACCACGTTGATTTTGTCGGCAAGCCATGTGATTACGGGCACTCCCTCGTAGGCCGAGCCTGTGTATCCGCCGGCAGGATGGCCGAAAGTCAGCATCATCACAATGGTGCTTATGCACAGCACTCCGGGTATGATGGCGATGCCTATGCCCACGCCGCTCTTGCCGCCGTCGAGCATGGCGTTCAGAAAACGTTGGAAAATGCTTCCTTCGCTGCGGAACGAGATGTTCTGCTCCGTGCCTTCCTCCTCAGTAACGGGACAGTTCAGCTCGGGATGGCTCTTGAGCGTGAACCGTTGCATCAGCCTTGTGCTAACGATGCTTCCGATAACGGCGCCCAGAAGTCCCACCAAAGCCCCGCCGCCGAATCCCTTGCCTGTCATAAAGGCAATCACCACAAGTCCCATGCCGAAGGCGGTGCCGAAGTTGGTTAGCGATACAAGCTGGTATTTCTTGAAATAACGCGAGAAGTTGTTGTCCTTTGCCAACGAAATGATGGCGGGATTGTCGCTCAGGAACGTCATCACGGCTCCGAGGGCGGCCACGCCGGGCAGGTTGTACAGAGGTTTCATCAGCGGACGCAGTATGTTTTCCATCAGTCGCACCACGCCAAACTCGGTGAACAGTTTGCTCACAGCTCCCATCAGCACGCAGATTGCCATTATGTAGAACACCGTCTCCAGCAGCAGGTGGTAAGCCGTCTGCATAAAGGTGTTGAGCATGTGTGGCAATGTCATTTTGTATGCCAAAAGACCGAAAAAGGCGAAAAAGCACACCAAAAAAATCAACGCCTCGATGCTGCGGCGTGTGGTGAACTTCGATTTGTGCTCACGCTTTGGGGCGGCGGTCTCATGGTGTTTGAAAACCTCGAACGGGTTCAGCACCGAAAGCAGGTTGTGTTTCTTGTAGTTTTTCTCTCTGTTCTCTTCCATTACGGTAGTAGTTGATTATCTGTTTGTTAAATCTGTTATCACTTTTCGCACATCCACTGTCCACGTGGCTCCGAGGTTGAAATTCCACGAGGCGTTGGTGTGGTGCAGACCTTCCAAGTCGGTGAAACTGTCGGTCATGCGGCAGGCGTAGAGGTGCAGACGCACGTTTTTCTGTTGGTTTGGAAAATATTCCAGTCCAAGGCCGTAGCGTGCCGAGGTGTGTCCCGCCTCCAGCTGGTGTCCCAGCGAAACCGCCGAGCCTATGCGCTCCCCCGATTTGTTCTGCTCGTACATGCCTTTCACAAAAATGTTGAACCTTGGCGTGAAATAATAGTTCGCGCAGCTCACAAAACCGAAGTTCTTTCCCCAGTCGTTCCAGTCCAGCGCGTGGTGCATCACGTCGAAATAAAGGTCCCACTTGTCGTAAACAAGCTCGTTGCCTATCATGGTCATGTTCAGAAAATGTCCCCAGCGGTACTCCATCATGCTCGACGACCAGCGTGTGTGCCAATGGCCTATCTGTCCGGCCCAGTACAGGTTGTACGACACCAGACCTGCGTCGTAGTTCAGCCCTTCGTAGTTCACGTAAGGCGAGTTGGAAACCTGCGCCACAAGGGTGTGGTTGCCGTCGTTGCTGATATATGCGGCATGTGCGGCCATCTGGAAACAGTAGATGTTGCGCCAAAGGTTGGTGGGGAAATACACGTCGATAGGCGATGCGTCGTATTCGAAACCGCCCAGAGCCATGGCCTCCTTGCCGAAACGGAACCTCCAGTTCTTGGTGGGTTTGTAGTCGAGGTAAATGAAATCCGTATTGTCGAAAAACGACACCGTACCGGGCTCAGCCACAATACGTTGCTTGAAATAGTAGCTAAAACCTCCTCCGAGTTCGCCGCCCAACATAAAGTTGAAGTATTTGCCGTGCAGACCGAGGTTTGGCGTGGTGTCCGTGGTAGTCACTTCGCCGTCGGCACGGACTTCGAATTTTATTATGCTGAAAGCGTCCTTCCACGAGCTTTGTCCCCACGCTGTGGCGAAAAACATCATGGTGGCGAATAATGCTGTTAAGCGTATATTTTTGATTGATAATATGTTATGTATCATCGTTGTTTTTATTTCGATTTGCAAAGATACACAAAAAATGCAATATTGTCATCAAAAATAAGTTGTTATTATATATAATGTATCCGACTAAAGTTTAGGTGATTTCTAATAAATATCGCTATGGTTTTATTTAAGACTCATTTTTATTGGAGTATGTTATTAATAGCAAATGCATATATGTTGCTGAATGAGTAATTATCAGGTGTGTTTCTGATTTGATGTTTGATCGTTCGACTACCCAAAATGCCCCAGCGGGGCTTTCTCTTAGTAACCCCACATGAAAAAAGAGCCAGTGGCTCTTTTGATAGCGCAGCGGAGAATGCTCCGGAACGCTGTGCGGGGTAAAATGTCCTCCCCCCCCAGTAATGCGCGTCTCGGAGAGACGCGCTCTTTACTAAGGTAAAATATTAAGCAGTCAAATTTAATAAATGAGTTGTCTGTAATCACGATTACATGATAATACACAAAATCAATCCGTTAAATCTGTATAATCAGTGGTCTAAATAAATAATTAGATATCCCGTTTGTATCTTTTCCTTTTTTTGCTGATATAAACACAAAATTGTGGAAAAACGAGACGATGTTGCACAAAAAAACAGCCGAAAATTGGAAAAATCCGAAAAAAGTTGAAAAATTTTCTTATTGATACATAAACAGTTGCAAAAAAAATGCTGAAAAGATGAAAAAAAATTTTGTCAGTTTCGGAAAAGGTTGTATTTTTGCAGTCCCGTTTGAGAGGGAAAAAGTGAGATCGGGAGACGGGGAGAGATCATTGAGGAAACAGAGACCGAAGGC
>JAEENM010000029.1 GCA_016283745.1 Bacteroidales bacterium
GTTTTCCCGTGGGACACGGCGAAAAATCGGTGATAGCCCTGCTGCGCTGCGGTCTGGAGCTAACCGACGAGGAGATTATGGCCATACGCTGGCACATGGGTCCCTACGAACTGCCCGAACGCGACACCTCGCAGGAGCGTAAGGAATACAACATCGCCATAAAACGCACTCCCCTGTGCGACCTTATCCAACGCGCCGACAAAGAGGCGACGAGAGAAAACCTTGGAAAACTTTAAAATTCGGATTTAGGATTTAGGATTTCGGAATTAATTTTCCAACGGTTATACGTTTTATCCTCCGGTGTTTTTGAGGTGTTTGTTCAGAAACAAAAAAAAGTGCCATGTTTTCACGGCACTTTTTATTATTTACTTGCGCGACCTCTCAATCTTGGACGAGGCGCACGGATCGCCCGATGCACCGAGCGTAGTAGTACATGACCACCCTGCCCGAATAGAAGCAGAGGTACCAAGCGTAGTCCGAACCATGGTCCGTGGACGACCAATAGCTGCCGTAGGATCCCACGTTGCCCACATTGCAATAGCGATAGCGGTAGCCCGCGGCGGGCAGAAAAATTCTGTTGCCGTTGGGGCCATAAAACCAACAGCCCCGAGCAGATTCATCCCATACATAGGTGCAGTTTTCTTTTAGCTCTTTGAACTGCTCTTTTGTAGGCAATTGGTCGCCAAACTGCTGCACTGCCTCGTCGTAGGTGTAGAAATCGTAACTGTCGTTGGGGTTTGTTTCGTTTTGGTTTTTCCACAACGTTCCGCTGGGCAGACCTAAATCGACATAACCTTCCGGGGTTATTCCTCCGCCGCCGGGTGTACCGCTTCCTGTACTGTTGCTAACGTTGTCGCAACTTGCAATTGTGGCAAGTGCCATCATGCACATCACACTAAAAAAGAGTTGTTTGAATACTTTTTTCATTTTTTGAGTATTTTAATTTGTTCCTATTATTGCTTTTTTGCTATTATCACGTTTCTACTTTCTCTGACACACGCAGTGTGTCCCTACAAATTCCGAAATCCGAATTCCGAAATCCGAACTAATCCCTGAATTCTTTCGGGTAGCAGATGTAGTATTTGGTGACAGTCTTAGCGAGGAAGTCGTGGTCGAGCTGGTCGGAGGCCTCGCTGATGCCGGTACAACGGCCGTCCTTGAAAAGTATCTCAATCTCTTGGTCCTGAAAATCGTAGGCGTGGTTCTGCAGCCGTCCGCACTGCACGAAATATTCGCTCTCGGCGGGCGTTACGCCGTATTTTTGTTCGAACATCCGGCGATAGTGTGCCACACGACTCTCATCGACGGGCTCCCCTCCTACCTCTATACACGGCAGACCTCTGTTTATCAGCTGTTTGGCCAGTTGCGAAAGCACAAAGTCGGGATGTGCGGTCCACATCTTTGCGGCAGAGATGATGTCGCTATCATCGAGAAGGGCGAATTTCTCCAGCATTTCGGGGTTGGCGTTGAGGTCGTCGAGGGTGAGGCTGTTGGTGAAAAAGAAACGCAGATACTCCGAGCAAGGCAGCTCCATGCCGCTGTTCATCAGAAGTTTGGCACGTTTCAGCAGGTTGCGCATCACCTCGTCGGCGGCAATCACAGTTTTGTGCATATACACCTGCCAGTACATCAGCCGGCGCGAGATAATGAATTTCTCGATGGAATAGATGCCTTTTTCGTCAACCACGAGGTTGTCGTTGTGCACGTTGAGCATGTTGATTATACGCTCGGTGCCCACGATGCCTTCGCTCACTCCGGCGAAAAAGCTGTCGCGGTTGAGGTAGTCGAGGCGGTCCATGTCCAACTGGCTGGAGATGAGCTGGTGCAGGAATTTCTTTTCGTAGCTGCCTTCGAAGATACGTATCGCCAAGGTCAGGCGTCCGCCAAGTTCGTCGTTGATGCGGTGCATAAAGAGTTTCGAAAGTGTCTCGTGCTCAACGCCTTGTATGATAAAATGCTCCAGACAGTGCGAGAAAGGGCCGTGTCCCACGTCGTGCAGGAGTATGGCGGCCTGTGCCGCGAGAGCCTCATCGTCGGTGATGGCCACGCCTTTGTCGCGCAGCACGCCGATGGCTTTTTTCATCAGGAACATGGTGCCCAAGGCATGACTGAAACGCGAATGCACGGCACCCGGGTACACCAAGTACGACATCCCAAGCTGACGGATACGCAGCAGACGCTGGAAATAGCGGTGCGACACCACGTCGTAAAGCAGCTCGTTGTCGAGGGTGATGAAACCATGGACGGGGTCGTTGATAATCTTGGCTTTGTTGGTTTTCATGGGCTAATCTCTTTTTATTCTCCTGCTCGCTTCGCTTCGCGAGATCTGGTATATCTTGTTGATTTTTTCTCCTACTCGCCTTCGGCTCGTGAAATATAGTAAATCTTGTAAATTTTGTTCGCTTCGCTCACTGACAACTGACAACTGACAACTGACTACTTAAAAATTATCGCAATAAAATGAATCGTGGTGCCGCTTTCGTTGCGGATGCTGTGACGGTTGCCGCCGCCGGTGAACACCACGTCTCCGGCGTGGAGAATGTGGGTGGTGTCGTTGTCGGTAACAACGGCCTCGCCGTCGAGAAGGTAGTACATTTCGGCATCCATGGTGTGGTCGTGTTCGGCAATCATGCTGCCGTGGGGCAGTTCTATGGTGGCGCACATGGTGGTCTTGCCGTAGGTCTCGTCGGGATACAGAAAATGACGTTTGGTAATCTCGCCTTTGATGTTGCCCGTGTCAATCACGTGCTGCAGTTCCATTTCTTCTTTTTTGCGTATCATAATATCGTTATCTGACTGGATTATTTTTTTGGTATTCTTCAACAACGGATAGAATATTATTTTTCATTTGTTCCCAACTATCATCAATTAACATTATAGGCATAGATTCGCGTTCTGCGTCTTCGAAAAAAGTCAAACTCAACAAGGCACGAAATATAGAATAATTGGGATATTTTTGTTTATAAAAACCAAGTATTTCGTCCAAAGAATACTTTTTCAACAACATATACACATCGATAAAATCCTTTCGACTACCACGTCCTTCAATGGCATTGATTTTCATAGCAGCAATATCCTGTACAGATGCCAATTTCAAACCATTCTCACAAACAGGCGAATCTATCCATTTGTATAGGCTATAGTCAATAACATCCACTTTTACGCCAGAAACAACAAGTTGCAAAATAGATTTTTGATTATTTAAAACCACGCAATCTCCAAATTCCGACATTTTATTGATAATCTCGTCGGGAGCATTCGTCATTTCTCCAAAAAAGTCAAGATCAATCGATTGGCGATGCCCGTATTGCAAAGCTAAAGCTGTGCCACCAACTAGTCGCATCTGGCTCAATTCCGGCAACAGAGACAACTTTCTTAAGAGTTCCAGAGTGTCGGGGTGGATTGTCTGAAGGTGTAACATCTGTAATCCTCTTTTTTTGTTTTAGTTACCAAGCATATGAAAGAAAGTGCTTCGGGACGAAGTGTGCGCAGCATCTTACAATCATGGGCAATGCGTTCAAGGCCATAATAATCTCGGACAAGACACCAGTCCTCCAATTCGCCATACTCCAGCACACGCTGAATCAACTGTCCAGAGTTTGCCTCTACGTCGAATTGTTCTTTATCAATGTCCCAGAACAGATGTTTTGAAAGCTGTTCTATTATTGTTTTCATCTGTTGTTACTATAAATAGAAGCCGGAAGTCCCTCTCGGAGCCTCCGGCTTGGTTGGTTTCAGTATAAATACTATTCCTCTTCGGCTGCCGATTCTTCGTAGGCTTTGAGCAGTGCCTGCTGAACATCGGTAGGAACGAGTTCGTAGCCGCTGAAGGTCATGGTGAAAGTACCGCGGCCGCTGGTGAGCGAGCTCAGGGCGGTGCAGTAACGGTTCATCTCGGCCAACGGAGCTTTAGCTCTGAGGGTGGTGTATTTGCCTTCGGCGTCCATACCCATAACGATGGCACGACGTCCCTGAAGGTCGGTCATAACGCCTCCCTGGCTTTCGGTAGGAACGGTAACGGCGATGTCGTAGATAGGTTCCTTGATCTTAGGAGCGGCTTGTTTGAAGGCTTCGCGGAAAGCGGTACGTCCTGCAATCTTGAAAGCGGTTTCGTTGGAGTCAACGGGGTGCATCTTACCGTCGTAGATGTTCACCACGATGTCGCGGGCGTAGGAACCTGTAAGAGGACCTTGCTCCATCTTTTCCATGATACCCTTGAGGATAGCGGGCATGAAACGTGCGTCGATGCTGCCGCCTACGATACAGTTGTTGAACACCAGCTTGCCACCCCATTCCAGCGGATATTCCTGAGTGTCGCGGATGGGATACTTGGTCTGGTTGGGCATACCGTCGTAGTAAGGCTCGATAAGCATGTGAACTTCACCGAACTGGCCGCTACCGCCGGACTGTTTTTTGTGACGGTACATGGCTTCGGCGCTCTTGGTGATGGTTTCACGATAAGGAATATTGGGAGCGGTGAAGTTTACAGCCAGTTTGTACTGGTTTTCGAAATACCATTTAACGGTGTTGAGGTGCAGTTCGCCCTGACATCCGAGGATGGTCTGACGAAGCTCGCGGCTGTTCTCGAGAGTGAGGCTGCGGTCGTAGGTTACGATGTCTTTCAGAGCGGCGCCCACTTTCTCGTCGTCGCTGCTGTTGGCGGCCTTCACGGCTACAGTGTAGATAGGAGTCGGGAACTCGATTTCGCAAACAACGTCGTCGGTGTTCTTGGCGGTGGTAAGAGTATGGTTGATTTTCACATCTTTCAGCTTGATGGTGCAGATGATGTCACCAGCTTCGGCTTTCTCGATTTTCTGACGGTTTTTGCCGGCGCAGATGAGAATCTGCGACAGACGTTCCTTGCTTTGGTTGACGCTGTTCACCAGATCCATGGCTTCGGAAACTTCACCGTCCATGATTTTGATGTACGAAAGTTCGCCGAGGTGCTGTTCGTTGGCAGCTTTGAAAACGAAAGCGATGGTGGGGTTGGCCACGTCGTAACCGACGGCCTTGCCGGCTTTGGTCTTGGGTTTGTCTATCACTTCGCAAGGAGCGGGAACGTTGTCGTTGATGAATTCGAGCAGACGGGCAACACCCATATTTTCTTTTGCCGATGTGCAAAGGATGGGGAATATGTCGCGTTTGTCGAGAGCCAGTTTCAGGGCTTTGGTGAGGTCTTCGTGCGAGAGGTCGCCGTCCTCGAAATATTTTTCCATCAGTTCGTCGTCGGCAGCGGCGGCTTCCTCAACGAGGGCCATGCGCATCTCTTCGGCTTTGGAAGCTTGGTCGGCAGGTATGTCGCTCATCTCCACTTTGTCGCCTTTGAAAGTAAGCTGTTTGTTAAGCACTATGTCGATAACGCTGTTAAATCCTACACCCTGATTTACAGGATATTGGATAACGGTGCATTTGGGTCCGAAGAAATCTTTCAGCTGGGCCACAGCTTCGTCGAAGTTGGCTTTTTCGGCGTCGAGCTGGTTGACGGCGAAAATCATGGGCATGTGCATTTTCTGCGAATAGCGGTGAGCTATCTCTGTTCCCACTTCGATGCCGTTCTGTGCGTTGACCACAACCACGGCAGTCTCCACTGCGCTGTAGGCGGCCACGAGCTCGCCCTGGAAATCGGCGAAACCCGGAACATCGAGGATGTTGATTTTTTTGCCGCCGAACTCGCTGTACAGCAAGCTGGTGGATACCGAGTTCTTACGGTCGATTTCTATTTCACGGTAGTCCGAAATAGTGTTTTTGTCGTCAACGGTGCCACGACGATTCACAACGCCGCCGTTGAAGGCCATAGCTTCGGCCAAAGTTGTCTTTCCCGATTTTGCACCTCCTACAAGGGCAATATTGCGGATTTCTGATGTCTTGTATACTTTCATCTGCTCTTTAGATATTGTGTTATTTATTGCGTTTTTTTATTTTCAAAATATAAGGCACTGCCGTTTTTGGCGGCTCGCACACTCGCCAACCTCATATATAAAAACCTGTTAAACAACGTATTGCATTATAAAACAAGGCTTTATATGCGGATTTTTGAGTTAGCAAATTTACGATTTTTTTTGCAATTATGCAAGAAAAAATTTGAAAAAGAACACGAATTGCGGTTTTGAAAGATCACGGATAAGACGGATGGACACGGATGGCGGTAAATCTTTATATGTTCTCCTGCTCAGCTTCGCTTCGCGAGATCTTGTAAATCTTGTAGATTTTGTTCGCTTCGCTCACATATTTTCAGACCACTGATTACATTTACACACGGATTTGTTTAAGTCTGACGGGGTTCACAGTGCCATAATCGACCTCAAATTAGTGTCCGTAAATGTTCGCCAAATTTCAAGTTTGATTGGCTTATAGTCCTCAAATAACTGTTTTACAAACTTGATATCAAACACTAATCGGAAATCATTTTTATCAGCATCTTCGACAAATTCGTGTTTTGTACCAACGCGAGCCACCTCAATCTGATATAAATCTCGGATACCTTTCCCTTTTGCGTATGGCATAAAATAGTATAACTTATTAAGTTTTACCGTGGATGGAAATTTTTTGCCAGTAAAATATGCCTTTGCGTTCTGAGTTGTGTACGGAACTATGTACTTGTCCGGTACAAAACAGACTAATACATTTTTGGAATCATCAAGGTTGTATTTATAGCCACGTCTTTTTCGAACCTTAGGATTATTGACAATGCTGGTATTGTTTGGATACTGATTGTACAAGTCAAACATATCTAACTCAAAAAGCGTTGGTGGCAACATATCGTGTGCTGCTTTATATGCATCTTCAAATTGTGTCTCTTCTGGATTTTGAGCATCAATATCGTTAAAAAGACGAATCAATGAGCGTCCTATTGCATAAGCGAGGTTAACTGGTACTGCATTGCCAATTTGCTTGTATTGGTCACTCATATTACCAGCAAATTTCCAATCATCTGGGAACGTTTGTATGCGTGCATACTCTCTGACTGTCAATGGACGAGTTTCCGTAGGATGACATCGCTCCGTCTGTTTCTGTGCTGGAGCGCAAGTCAATGTCAGTGACGGTTCATCCATAGAAAGGCGACGTGCCATACCAGTTTTGCCGCCTCCCAAAAAAAAGCTACCGCCCATATATTCTTTTTGTTCTTCAATTGGCAAATCGCGCCAATCCCCTCCCTCGGGCACCATCGCCATTATTCGAGCTTTTTTTGCAGGATAGGTTTGGCCTTCCGAGGCAGGCACATCATCATCAAAAAGTTCTCCACTAAAAAAAGCGTCTCGCAGCGTCATTACTCGATGATATGGATCCGGCCATTTAAAACGGATGCCTTTTTCATAAATATCATTACGAATTGCAATCAGTATCAGTCGTTCTCGTTTTTGAGGCACCTGATACATCATCGCTTTCAAAACTCTCGGTTCTACCAAAGTATAGCCCAACTCTTTTATTGCATTTCGAATAACGCCTAACGTCCTGCCGTCATCGTGCGACAATAGACCCTTCACATTTTCGCCCATAAACACCTTCGGCTGGATTTCTTTCACAGCTCGTGCAAGCTCAAAAAACAATGTTCCGCGAGTATCGCTCAAACCGCCTTTCTTTCCAGCGTAAGAGAACGCCTGACATGGGAACCCGCCTGAAAGAAAATCAACCTTGCCGCAGAGTGGTGTAAAATCCACTTTACGAATATCGCCTTCGAGTACGTTCCAGTCTGAATGATTTCGCTTCAATGTTTGGCATGCCATTGCATCCATTTCATTCAGCAACACATGACGAAATCCTGCCAAATGCATTCCAAGTGCCAATCCACCAGCACCTGCAAACAACTCAACGGAAGTAAAGTCACGCAAAGGTGCTGTATGGAACTCTTCATCCCAATTGGAATTCAGCATCATTTTAACTGGCTCAATATCCACCAAATCCTCCATAAAAAATCCATCCTTGCCTTTCTCGTTCCTATGATAAGGATAAACACCACTTTCACCCCACCTTTGAGTTGTAGCGAGTGATGTGCCAGTTAAATCGGCCAAGTTAGTTGCAGATAAAAATGTTGGCATTGTTAGAAATTATCAAATCCTTCGTACGTCTTGAATGCAAGCAGGTATAGACTCTTGATAATGTCTGAAGATATTGCTGAAAGTTCTGCAAATACCGTGTTCTGATTTGCTTCATGATTCATAGTTTCTACGACATCATCAAGAATAAGCGGTAAAGCGCGACATAATTTCGCAAATGCTTCAGAATCACCAAAAACAATTTCATAGAATTTATCTATAGAGACTCTGCGAACATGATCATTATTGAATTGTTCTCCATCAACCGACACAACCCACGTTCTGTTCTGCGATTTTGTAGCTATAACTTCAACAAGCATACAAGTGGCACGGCTATCACGAAGTATTTTATTCTGCATTTTCATATAAGTCTTCTGCGATGCCGAAGAATTCATTGTATTATGCTTGTTTTTCATCTCAACAAAAATATGCTGTTCTTCGTTTACAACATCGAAACCCTCATTGGGAACTTTCCAACCATTTCCAGCATATTGGAATAAGTTTTGATGAAAATAGCCTATATGATTGTTATTAGACTTATCCATCTGACGCATGCATTCCGAAGCCACGACCTCTTCAATCGAACGACCATATACTTTAGCGTCAAACGTAAGTTTAATAGGATCAACTATATTTTTATTAAACTCTTTTAAATCGATGTTTGCGCTATAACGCAAAACAGTTTGCTTAACATGATTAAAAATGTTCTCATCCGAAATAAAACCCAAATTATAACTTTGCATACCAAATCACAAATTTAGAACAACTTTCTTTTTTATTAAATCATTTTTATTTCTCGTATTCCTTTTTATTAAGGTATTTGATTTCTTCCATGCCTTTCTCGTCTTTCTGGCGGATAAGCGGGGCCACGAGGAAGCCTTCGGCGGGCATCAGGGCGTGGAGGTTCTGTATCTTGCCCTCGGGGTCGATAAGCACGAAACGGGGGTAGGTATAGACGCTGAACTGGCGCAGCAGCTCGAAATTGTTGTTGAAATGCAGCCAGGTCCAACGGGTGTATTTCTCGCTGTTTTTGGAGTTGCGCAGGAAATGGTAGAATTTCTGGAACTCGCGGTCGCACGAGATGGTCACGAAATCCAAGTCGCAAGTCTTGGTGATGGTGTCGTAGAAATGTGCCATGGTCTCTATCTCGCTCAGCGACGAAGGTTCGCCCACACGCACAAAGCTCAGGTAAACCCATTTGCCGCGGAATTTGTCGAGGCTCACCATCTTTTTGTCCACATCGGGCAGCTCCACGGCAACCTTGGCTGTGGCGGCGTCCTGCGCGCGTTCGAAATTCTTCACCAGATTGTCGGCAATGGGCTTGTGCTCCTTGAATTTGGTGTTGCTCACCAATCGTTTCAGCATCTCTATCACGGAAGTGGAGTTGTAGTTGCGGAAATCGTAGTACGACTCCTTCATGGCTATGATGGCGGCCAACTCGCGAACCTGCTCGTTGCGCAGCAACTCGTTGGTGCCGATGGAGTCGATGTAGGTGTGCACGTCGAGGTTGTCGATCCAGTCGGAGAGACGCTCGATAGGCACGTTTTTCATGCCTTTGCTGATGACGTGCGAATAGATGGAGCAGAACAGCGACATATAGTTTTCGTCGTAGTACATGATGGGTTTCTGGGCTATGTATTTGTCCACCATTTTCTTACGGCTTTCGTAGCCAAAAGCGAAACGTATCTCGGCCAGTTTGTATTCGCGGTAGCGGTCGAAATACTGGTTGCCGGTGGCAGGCACCATTTTCTCTATTTCCATAATAAGGGTATCCACATATTTGCGGTTGGCGCGATAGCGTTTGTCAAGCGAGCGGCTGTATTTCTGCAACAGCACCGACGCCACGCTGTCGAAACGGGCTATGGAGAAGTTGATGTCGGTGGCGGGCAGGTTCTGGAACACCACGGGCAGCGCCTCGCCGGCAAGGTAGATATTCTCCTTTTCGTCAAGATTCCAGTCGAAAGTGGGGATGGCAACCTCGTAGGTGCGCGAAGGCTCCACGTAGAACGACTGCGAGTAGTTCTCCACCTGCAGGAACACCAGCGCGGGATAGTTGAAATAGGCCGACAGCTCGAAAGTGCGGCCGTCGCGGATGGTGTCGGTGGCCAGCAGCACCTCGTTCATCGAAATGACATCGGAGTAGCGGAAAAGCTGTATCACTTTGCCGCCCGCGTTGGCGGCGGTACCTTTTATTGTTACGTTGGGCGTCTGGGCGAAAAGTCCGCAGAAAGCACCCACTGCAAGAGCGAAAAAGAGAATTCGTTTCATAACTGACGTAAAAAATTCGTTATCAATAATTTAAACACTACAACAGGACTTTTTCACCCGTTGTAACACAACCGCAAATTTACACAAAAAAAATGACTTTTTCCGCCCACCCACATATTTTTTTGAACATGGACGACTTAATTATTTAGAACACGACCCACGCAATATCTTCCGCCTTGCAGCGTTATTTTACTTTCAAAAGTCCCAAAATCATGCTCACCCTCGACACCTCCGAAATGTGCTCGCACCTGCAGAAAAAGCTGTTCGACAACGACGGCATCTACCACCCTATCTGGACCGCCATACAGGACGACCCCGAACTCACCGCCGTGGTACGCTCGCGACAGCTGCACATCTACCGCAACGGCAAGAAAATACTTGTGCTGGCCGGAAAATCCGCACCGAAAATCATCAGGGAAGACAAAATTTGCGAAATATTGAAACAATAATCCAAACGCCCTCCAAAAATGAAAAAAGCATTTTTAATTTGCTCCGCACTTCCCATTCTTGTCGCAATGACCGCATGCAAGAGCGGAAAATTGACTGCTGTACGCAGTACCAATGAAGACTACAATAAAGCCATAAAAAGTATGGTTTATTGCTCTTGCCTTCCTTTTAAGCCTTTTAATTTTTCTCCGACAGACAGTTTACTCATAGATAGTATGCTACGCAACCTTATCAATTCTGAAAAAAATGATTCCGACTTTGAACTGTTGTGGAACAAGAACATTCTCAGTTATCGCAACACTTATATTGTTGAATATGAGTATAAAATAAAAGATTCTAGCAACCTTTCAAGCATCCATCGCATTGCTTTCTTTGACACCCTTTTTCGTCCTTTGGGGTCAATAGTTGGCAAACAGTTAGAGTACAATTGCTGCGCTTATTATTTAGCAACCGTTGATTGGAAAAATGATGAATTGCCCACTTTGCATCTCTTCCGATGGGGATATGGCGTATCACTACCCGTGGAAATTGGAAAATATGCTCCAAAGAATTTTTACATAGAAGATTACTGCTTCGATTTAGGAGGCTGGCTATATGTTAGGGGACACAAAATAGTTAACGGAGTTCGCAAAGAAAATACCGTTTATATGCGTTTGAAAAATTGAACAATAGTCATCTATATTAAGCCTTTGCTTCACAACAAAAGAAATCTATGAAAAAAGCATTTTTAATTTACTCCGCACTTATCATCCTTGTCGCAATGACCGCCTGCAAGAGCGGAACAGCAAACAATGCCGGATTCATTGCCAGCGCTACAACAGCAACAAATCCAGACACACTTTGGGCAGATGATTACAGCTATTGGGAAATCAAAAATCCATTCTCTGATAACGGAAAAACTGTACTGTACCGCAGTTGCGTGTACGAGGAGCAGATGGACGGCAGCTCAAATGAGATTGTTTTGTCATACTACCTAAGGACTCGTGGAACAATGGCTTACGACAGCACGTTGCACAAAATACAATCCATTTTTGGCGACCAATTCACCGACAAATTGGCTGAATCGGGCGAGACTTTAAATCATGTTTCGTTGGGCGAGACTCCGCGACATTGGTACCCAGTGCGACGCTACAAAGGCAAAAACTATCTTTATTACATAAACGGATGCGGTCTCTATCTCACCGAAGGAGCGATTATCTCTGCATGCGGAGACTTTTGGCCCTACCAATTGAAAGGGGTTGAGGAGTTATCCGACGGCAGTTTCCGTTTCTCATATATCGGCCTCAAAGATAGTGTTGAAACCGCCACAATGCAGCTGATAGACTCGGAAAAAGGCACATATCGTTTAGATAGTTCCTTAAAAAGCATTGGCACTTTCTACACAACCGAAACTCACCTCGAAGAGTACGACATTATCGAATTAGAAGGCGACCCGATTGTCTCTATCGACGAAATCGAATTTGAAAACTGACGAAAGATAATCTGACAAACAAATGTTTTCCTCCCCCCATCACTCCCCTTCTTTCCAACCTTTTATCAATCAACCACTTATTTTTATTAACAGAAACATTTAATAAATAATGTACGAAAAAGTCGTTTTTCCGAAAAATAAGTGGTAAATTTGCATTTTAATTATCACAAAAATAAAAAACAAAAAACATAAAAATATGGCTGAAAACCAAATAATTAAAAAAGACGACCTCGTAGTCCGCTTTGCAGGCGATTCGGGCGACGGCATGCAGCTCTCAGGCACGCTGTTCTCCGACGCATCGGCACTTACAGGTAACGATATCGCTACTTTCCCGGACTATCCGGCAGAAATTCGCGCCCCGCACAACACCATCGCAGGTGTTTCGGGATTCCAAGTGCACGTGGGCAACCACATCTACAGCTCGGGCGACAAATGCGACATTCTTGTGGCTATGAACCCCGCCTCTTTCAAATCCAACCTGAAATGGGCCAAGAAAGGCGCTGTGGTGATAGTTGACATCGACACTTTCACCGAAGAGGCAATGAAAAAAGCCGGTTACGAATCCGACCCGTTCACCGACGAACTCGAACGCGAATACGCCATCGTGAAAGCCCCCATAACATCCTTCACCGAACGCATCGGCAAAGAACAGGGCGCCGACAAGAAAACCTACGACAAATGCCGTAACATGTTCGCCCTCGGCATCATCTTTTACATGACTCACAAAACGCTCGACCAGACTTTCGCCTACCTCGAACGCAAATTTGCCAAGAAACCCGATGTGGTGAAACTGAACAAAGCCGTTCTCACCGAAGGTTACGAATACGCCGACAAGGTGGAACTCATCCACTCCCACATCGTCGAAGCCGCTCCGGCACAGATGCCCAAAGGCCGCTACCGCAACATCACGGGTAACGTGGCCACCGCTTGGGGTCTGCTGGCTGCCGCCGAACGTTCGGGACTGAGACTGTTCCTCGGCTCCTACCCCATCACCCCCGCCACCGACGTCATGGTGGAACTGGCCAAACACAAAGCCCTCGGAGCTCGCGTGTTCCAAGCCGAAGACGAGATTGCCGGCGTTTGCTCGGCTATCGGAGCTTCCTACGCAGGAGCACTGGCCTGCACCTCGACCTCCGGCCCCGGACTGTCGCTCAAGAGCGAAGCCCTCGGACTTGCCGTGATGGTGGAACTGCCTCTGGTTGTCGTCGATGTACAGCGCGGCGGCCCCTCCACAGGTCTGCCCACCAAGACAGAGCAGAGCGACCTCAACCAAGCTCTCTACGGCCGTAACGGCGAAGCCCCGATGATTGTTGTTGCCGCCTCTTCGTCGGCCAACTGCTTCTACTGGGCTTACACCGCCGCCAAGCTGGCTCTGGAGCACATGACACCCGTCATACTCCTCACCGACGGCTATCTGGGCAACGGCTCGCAGCTGTTCCGCATACCCAAAGTTGCCGACCTGCCGAGCATCACACCGCGTTTCGCCAAACCCAACGACCCAAACTACCGTCCTTTCCGTCGCGACCCCGAGACTTTCGCTCGCGAATGGGCTCTGCCCGGAATGGAAGGCCTCAGCCACCGTGTGGGCGGACTTGAGAAATGCCCCGACGGCCCCCTCAGCACAGATCCCGAAAACCACGCACTGATGGTTTACAACCGTCAGGAGAAAGTGAACTGCGTGGCCAACTACATCCCCGAACAGGAAGTTATGGGCAACCCCGACGCCGACCTACTCGTCATCGGATGGGGCGGCACCGCAGGCGCTCTCACCCTCGCCGTGGAAGAGATGAACAACGAAGGCAAGAAAGTGGCTTACACCCATTTCAACTACATCTGCCCTCTGCCCAAAAACACCGGCGACATTCTGCGCAAATACAAGAAAATAGTGGTCTGCGAGCTTAACAACGGACAGTTCGCCGGCTACCTTCGCACACAGTTCCCCGAATGCCCGATGCACCAATACAACAAAATAATGGGACTTCCGTTCGAAGTGGGCGAATTAAAAGATTGTTTCACCAAAATTTTAGGAGAATAAGTTATGGCAGAAAGACATTTTGTTCCAAAAGCAGAACGCGAATATACAAAAGCTGATTTCCAGAGCGACCAGATGGTGAAATGGTGTCCCGGCTGTGGCGACCACGCCATACTGAGCTCCTTGCTCAACACTTTCCCGAAAACAGGGCACAAAAAAGAGAACATACTGATGGTTTCCGGCATCGGATGCTCGTCGCGTATACCGTATTACGTGGACACCTACGGTTTCCACAGCATACACGGACGTGCCTGCGCCATAGCCACCGGAGCCAAACTGGCAAACCCCGCCCTCAGCGTGTGGGTTAACATGGGCGACGGCGACTCCATGGCCATCGGCGGCAACCACCTTATCCATGCCGTGCGACGCAACCAAGACCTCAACATCACCATCTTCAACAACGAAATCTACGGTCTTACCAAAGGTCAGTACTCGCCTACAACCAAGTTCGGCCAGATTACCAAGACCTCGCCCTTCGGCACCATCGACTACCCGTTCAACCCGGGCGAGCTGGTGATGGGCGCTCAGGGCACTTTCTTCGCACGCGCCCTCGACTGCGTTCCCGCCCTTACCACCGACATAATGACCCGCGCCGCCCAACACGACGGCACCAGCGTGGTGGAAGTGCTCCAAAACTGCATGATTTTCAACGATAAAACTCACGCTGCCATCACCGACAGAGAGGTTCGCGACGACCGCACCATAATCCTCGAGCACGGCAAACCGATGATTTTCGGCAAGGAGAAAAACAAAGGTCTCCGTTTCAACGGACGCTGCCTCGAAGCAGTAACCATCGGCGAGAACGGCATCACCCTCGACGACATCATGATACACGACGAAACCACCGAGGACGCCGGTATCCACATGATGCTGGCACGTATGAGCGGCAACCTACCCGTTGCCCTCGGCGTTATCCGCAACGTCAAGAAAGTCTCCTACACCCAGCTCTACGAGGATCAGATGGACGAATGCAAAGCCAACGGCAAATACAAATGCGTTGACGACCTGCTCAACAGCGGCGACACTTGGGAAGTTTAATTCAGTTAAGAGTTAAGAGTTAATAATTAATAATTAAAGAGACGCAAGGGTTTGCGTCTCTTTTTTTTGTGGTGTTTTTTTAGCAGGGGCTTACGCCCCTGCCTATAGTATTTCGCCCTTTCAGGGCTTTACTTCCTCTCTTTCAGCTTCAGCTCCCAGTTCCAAGCGTCGCGGGTCATGTCGTCGAGGGTTTGTTGGGCTTTCCAGCCGAGCTCTTTGTTGGAGAGCGTGGTGTCGGCCCAGATTTTCACTATGTCGCCCTCGCGCCGGCCGGCAATGCGGTAGTTGAGCTTGACGCCGGACATCTTCTCGAAACTCTTTATCACTTCCATCACCGAAAAGCCGTTACCGGTACCGATGTTGAACACCTCGAAAGCGGCTTTGCCCTTGCCATTGAGAAGCCGTTCCACGGCCACCACATGCGACTTGGCCAAATCCACCACATGTATGAAGTCGCGGATGCAGGTGCCGTCGGGGGTGTCGTAGTCGTTGCCGAAGACGCTCAGCTGCTGGCGTATGCCGATGGCAGTCTGCGTGATAAAAGGCATAAGGTTGTTGGGCACTCCGCGCGGCAGCTCGCCGATAAGTCCCGAAGGATGGGCTCCGATTGGGTTGAAATAGCGCAAGGCTATGGCGTGGACTTTGTCCTGCTTGGCGCAGTCGGCAAGTATCTCCTCCACAATCTTTTTAGTGTTGCCGTAAGGCGAAACGGCCGGTTTCAACGGCGACTGCTCGCTGATGGGCAACGTGTCGGGCTCGCCGTACACCGTGCACGACGACGACTGCACGAAGTTCTTGATGCCGAGGCGTTCCATGTTCGACAACACGTTGAACACGATGGAGAGGTTGTTGTTGTAATATTTCAGCGGCTCGCTAACCGACTCACCCACAGCCTTGTAGGCAGCAAAATTAATTACCGCCACAATGTCGGGATGACGGTCGAAAAGCTGCGTTGCCTGAGTTTTGTCCGAAAGGTCGATTTGTTCAAAGAGGGGACGCACGCCGGTAATTTTTTCAATGCTATCCACCACATCGGCGGAGGAGTTGCTCAGGTTGTCGGCGATAAGCACCGTATATCCTTTACTTATCAGTTCGACAGTGGTGTGCGAGCCTATATAGCCGGCACCTCCGGTAACAAGTATTTTTGCCATAACTATTTCTTTCTTTTTGTAAAACGCACCTCCCGACTTTCGAAAGTGCTTTTTTTTAAAAAGACGGGGACACAGATGGTGCGTCCCCGTCAAAAATTTTGTCAAACAAATTATTTGAAAGCGTTCTCGCTGAGGCCTTTGCCTGTGATGGCGAGGTCTTTCATATAACCGGGCACGTCGTGTCCGAGGTATTTCTCCACATACAGTTTGGCGAGGTACTGTCCGAGCATGAAGCCGTGTCCGCGCAGACCTACAAGCAGTCCCACTTCGGGGTCGACGATGTAGCGCGGCTCGGTGTACCAGCCTGCCCACACTGCGTGGATGCCCACCTCGCGGAGGTTGGGGATCCATTCGCAGAACATCTCGCAAACGATTTCGAGGAACTCCTTGCTGTTGAATTTCAAGTTCTGACGAGCCTCGTAGCTGTCGCAGTCGGGACTAGCGCAGCCGATAATCTGGCCGGTGTGGTGGAACTGCTGTCCGTAAACGGCACTGAAGCCTTTGTAATGACGACGGTCGATAATCATGTCGAGGGCATCGCCGTTGACGCCCATCATAGGCAGACGGCGGGTGATAAAGGCTTGGTGCTTAACTGGATACAGACCTGTATCGATGCCCAGCTGGTCGGTGAAACGTTCTGCACCCCAGCCCATTGCATTTACAAAGTGTTCGCAGTCGTATTCCACATATTTTCCTTCGTGGGTGCGTACCAGAGCCAGCACGTGGCTGCCGTTGCGCTGCACCTGAAGCAGCTCGCAGTCCTCGTAGTAGCGTCCGCCTTTCGAAACGCCTATGCCGCGGATATAGTCGATAACACGGCCGGGTGTTGCCTGCCAGCAGTCGCGGGTCATAAGGGCGTGGCTATAGGTGGTTTTGGTGTCGTCCCAAAGGGGAGAAATCTCTTTCTTAAAATCCTTTCGTTCAACCATATAGGCATCGCTCCAAGCGCGCGAGGCGTCGAGGGATTTGTAGGTGGCTTCGTCGTGGACGAGGTTCACATAACGGGTCGGTTTGTATCCGATGTCATGGACTTTGGATATCTCTTTGAAAATCTCGTGGTTATGCTGAGCGATGTCGGCGATGTCGGGGTTGGAGAAGGCCGGACGGCCGCCGCCGATGTTACGCCACGAAGCGCCACGGTTGTAGTTCACCATCACAGGGTTGAAACCTGCCTCGCTGAAATAGCGGAACAGTCCGCTGCCAGCGATACCGCCGCCTGCGATGAGCACACGCACGCTCTCGCGGGTAACTTGGTTGCTCTTGGGGAACACCAGCACATCTTTCTGACCTTCGGTGTAAACATCGCCGAGGGTAACTTGATTGCTGAGCGGTGCACGCGGAGTGGCGTCGCCGGTAACTTCGATGCCGTGGGCACGCAAAGTCTGACGGGCACGTGCTATGCAGCGTTTTCCGCGGCAGGGACCCATACCCATACGGGTGATATGTTTCAGCTCGTCGACCGAGATATATTTGCGGTTGCCGATGGCGGCAAGCAAGCCTTCGAGTGTAACATCCTCGCAGTGACAGATATATGTCTCGCCTTTCTCGTCGAACAGAGGTTTCATGTTCAGCGGTTCAGGATAGCGGTCTTTGGCGATGAAGCCTTTAATGTCGGTGATAACGCCTTCGATATTAGCCACATGCACACGTGCAACGTTGGTTTTGTTCTCTTTCTTCATCACCTTTTCCACCACGCCTTCGCCGATTTTCTTGCCGTTGTTGTCGACAAGATAGACCTCGGTGCCTTCGTTCACGGCGTATTCTATAGGCAGGAAACACCAGTTTTTGGCGGTGTTGTAGCCGAAGATGGCCAAGCCCGGGCAGTGGTTGACACACTCCATACAGCCAATACATTTTTCATAATCCACTGTGGGAGTGCTACTTGTGGTAGGCTTGCTGATAGCGCCCTGCGGACAGCTGAAGGTACAGGGGTTGCAGGCGAAGCCGTAAAGACAGTCGAGCTGGACGAAAGGTTTCATCTGCATACGCTCGGGGGTAGGCAGGTTTGGTTTTTCCAAAATACGCACCGGATGCTGCTGCGAGTCGATGTATTGACGGGAGATGTCGAGATATTCGTCGTAGTTGAAACGGATGGAGAGGTCCTGAGCAATCTCGTAGGCAGCCTGTTTTCCGCGCAACACAGCGCTTGTACCCTCGCCGATACGCACTGCGTCGCCAATGCCGTAAACACGGTGGCCGAACAGCTCGCGACCTTTGGTAAGCAGCTGGTTGTCAGGAGTCAAGCCAGTGCAGATATTGATTATGTCGATATCGTCGATAACCTGCTCGGTTCCGGCGATAGGTTTGAAATTCTCGCATTTGGCGATAACCGCTCCCACAATGCCTGTGCGGTCGTCGTTGGGAATGGCGCGGACGAGGGTGTAGCCCGTCATGATGGGGATACCGAGACGGCGCACACGGTTGGCCTGCACGGGGAAACCGCCCTCGCGGGGCATTGCCTCGATGATGGCTTTGATGGTGGCACCTGCCTGCATTCCCTGATAGGAAGTGAGGTAGCCGATATTTCCCGCACCGACGGTGAGCACACGTTTGCCGAGGAGCGTATGTTCCTGATTCATCATCTTTTGGAACACTGCAGCGGTGTAAACGCCCGGCACATCGTCGTTTTCGAAAGCAGGCATGAAAGGAACGGCACCCGTTGCCACAACGAGCTGCTGTGCATCAACGTAAGCCAGTTCGCCGCTGACGATGTTCTTTATTGCCAGACGGCAGCCTTCGAGGATGTCCCAAACGGTGTAGTTGAGCAGAATGCCCTCCTGGTTGTCGCCGGCAAGGGTTTTGGCAATGTCGAAGCCACGCATGCCGCCGTATTTCTTCTCGCGTTCGAAGAAGAAAAACTGGTGGGTCTGCATATTGAACTGTCCGCCAATGCGGGCGTTGTTATCGATAACGATATTGTCGATGCCGAAAGCGTTGAGCTGTTCGCGGCAGGCAAGTCCGGCAGGACCGGCACCCACGATGGCGACGGTGGTTTTGTATATTTTATGCTGGACATCGGCGTTTTGAGGCTGGAGTTCGGGCATTGCCTCGTCGGGGTTGAGCATGGCGACGTTTTTAACGCCATCGACGGGGGTTATGCAGATACGGCGCACTTTGCCGTCGACAAGCATCTCGCATGCACCGCATTTGCCGATACCGCACTCCAACGAGCGGTTACGGCCTTGCAGCGAATGGCTGTGCACGGGAAATCCCGCTTCGTGCAACGCTTTGGCGATGGTGTAGCCCTTGCGCGCCTGTACTTTCTGTCCATTGTAAAGAAATTCGGTTATCTCGCTTTGCGGGATGTCCAAAATAGGGTGATTCTCAATCTTATACATACTATTAAGAGAGATTTTACTGGCAGGCTCAAAAAACTTTATTCAGCCGAGTTGGGCGGCGAGCCAATTATCCGCATCACCCGACGTAACAGGTTGCAAAGATACATTTTTTTTCACAAATAAGGAAGATTTTTATGAAATTTATTAAACAACCGACACACCGTGCTATAATTCAGTTTATTACCACGGCAGACGATGGTCGGCAAACACCATTTTCACAGCATTTGCGACACATATATAATATAGTATAGGGGGCAACGCCTATTTCTCGAAGAATTTTTTGAGATATTTGGCGGTGTACGACTGCTTGCACTCGACCAGTTTTTCGGGAGTGCCCGCGAAAACCACGTTGCCACCGCCCACACCGCCTTCAGGTCCCATATCTATCACGTAATCAGCCACTTTAATAATATCAGGATGATGTTCTATCACAATAATGGAGTGTCCGCGCTCGATAAGACGGTTGAACGAGGTGATAAGTTTTTGTATGTCAAACAGATGCAATCCCGTCGAAGGTTCGTCGAAGATGAACAGCAGTGGCGATGTGGCGGTGCCTTTCACAAGGAACGACGCCAGTTTCACGCGTTGCGCCTCGCCACCGGAGAGCGAACTCGACGACTGCCCGAGCTTGAGATATCCCAAACCTACGTCCTGCAAGGGTTTCAGCCTCTCCACGATGCGCTGCGGAGTGGCGGCAGTGTCGGCAGCGAAGAAGTCTATCGCCTGATCCACAGTCATTTCGAGCACCTCGAAGATATTTTTGCCGTTGTACAGCACTTCGAGAGTGTCCTCCTTGTAACGTTTGCCGTGACAGTCCTCGCAAACGAGGTGCACATCGGCCATAAACTGCATCTCGATGGTGACTGTGCCTTCGCCCTGACAGGTGTCGCAGCGTCCGCCTTCCACGTTGAACGAGAAAAATCCGGGCTTGTAGCCACGTTTCACCGCCAAGGGCTGCGATGCGTACAGCTGACGGATTTCGTCGAAAGCTTTGATGTAACTCGCAGGGTTGGAGCGAGTTGAACGCCCGATGGGGTTCTGGTCGATCAGCTCCACGCCGGTAATCCTGCTCAGGTCGCCGGAAACGTCGGTGCATTTGCCCGTATAATCGGCCATCTCTTCGTTGAGACGTTTCTGAAGCACGTCGTAGAGGACATGTTTCACAAGACTGGTCTTTCCCGAGCCGCTCACGCCCGTCACAACTGTCAGATTGTTAAGCGGAAACGCCACGTCGATGGTTTTGAGATTGTTCTCCCAAGCACCTGAGATGCGGATGAAATCGCGGGGCTGACGACGCGAGGCGGGCAAGGGTATGGAGCGTTCGCCACGCATATAAGCCGCTGTAAGCGAGCGACTTTTCTCTTCAAGAAGCTGGTCGAAAGTGCCGGCAAAGACAATCTCGCCGCCAAGACGTCCGGCGTAGGGTCCCACATCTATAATATAGTCCGCCGAGCGGATGATGTCCTCGTCGTGCTCCACCACGACAACGGTGTTGCCCAAGTCGCGGAGCTGTTTCAGCACTTTAATAAGACGGTCGGTGTCGCGAGGATGCAGACCGATACTCGGCTCATCGAGTATATACATCGAGCCCACCAGCGAGCTGCCAAGGCTTGTGGCAAGATTAATACGCTGCGACTCGCCACCGGAGAGGGTGTTCGAAAAACGGTTGAGAGTGAGGTATCCCAACCCCACGTCGAGCAGGTATTTCAGGCGGTTGCGAAGCTCCACCAAGATGCGTTGCGACACAGACTGCTCGTATGGCGTAAGTTCCAGATTTTCAACAAAGTCGTAAAGCTCGTCGACAGGCATCAAAACCAAATCGGTGATGGATTTGCCGTTGATTTTCACATAGTTGGCATCCTTGCGCAGACGCGAGCCACGGCAGTCGGGACAAACGGTCTTGCCACGGTAGCGGGCCAGCATCACGCGGTATTGTATCTTATACGCCTGACTTTCAATCCATTCGAAAAAGCCGTAGATACCCGGAAAATCGCCCGAGCCATTCCAAAGCATATCTTTCTGATGCTCGTCAAGTTGAAAATAAGGACGGTGGATTGGGAATCCAATCTTGCCCGACTGCTTGATTAACAGCGCTTTCCACTCGCGCATCTTCTCCCCTTTCCAGCACACCACAGCGTCCTCGTAGATGGAGAGTTTTTTGTTAGGCACAACGATATTTTCGTCGATGCCGATGGTGCTGCCGAAGCCCTGACAGGTGGGGCAGGCACCGTATGGGTTATTGAAACTGAAGAAGTTAGGATTCGGTTTCTCGAAAGTGATGCCGTCGGCCTCGAAACGGTTGGAGAACTCGTGCCGCTGACGGCCGTTATCGTCCTCTGTCTCGATATAGCAGAGTCCGCGGCCCTCGTAGAAAGCCGCTTCGATGGAGTCGGAAACGCGCACCAGAAAGTCGTTCTCGGCGTCGGCGAGGTGCAGGGTGATACGGTCGATAATCAGCAGCAGCTCCTTGGCGGAACGCAGAAGCGATTTGTCGGCCATCAGATCCTCGATACGCATGGCCTTGCCATCCACGAGGACACGCAGAAAGCCTTCCTGCAAAAGGATTTCGAGCATGGCGGCACGTGCGTTGGCGTTGTCGGCATCGATGGGTGCAAGCAGCATCAGCCGCGACTCGTCGGGCAGGGATTTCACGAACTCCAGCACGTCGTTCACCGAATGGCGGCGCACCTCCTTGCCGGAAACGGGCGAAAAAGTGCGGCCGATACGTGCGAAAAGCAGTTTCAGATATTCGTAAATCTCTGTGGATGTGCCCACTGTGGAACGCGGGTTGTTGGTTTTCACCCGTTGCTCAATGGCCACTGCCGGCGAGATGCCGTGGATATAGTCCACATCGGGCTTGGACATGCGTCCCATAAACTGGCGGGCGTAGGAGCTGAGGCTCTCCACGTAGCGGCGCTGTCCTTCAGCGTACAGAGTGTCGAACGCCAGCGACGACTTGCCGGAGCCCGACAAACCGGTGATTACCACGAGTTTGTTGCGGGGTATGGCCACATCGATGTTCTTGAGGTTGTTTACACGAGCCCCTTTTATAAAGATGTATTCGTCTGACTGTCGGTCGTTTGCGCTCATTTATCGTTTCGATTACTGGTCTGCAAAAATACACTTTTTTCGGCAGAAAACCAAACATGCCACAAATCAATATTTTGTGGTAAAGACTATAGCGAATCGTCGCAGTTCTGTCGTTTGGGTTGTAGAGACGTGGTGCACCGCGTCTCTACAGACAATCAATCGCACCATCATTCTTTTTCTCAGTTCACACTTCTCAGTTAACTCAAAAATCAACAATCAAACAATTAAACGTTCAACAATTCAACAAAAAATCGTATCTTTGCACAAACTTTTAAAACCCACGCAACCATGATAAACATAGCATTATTCGGGGCTCCGGGCGCTGGTAAAGGCACCCAGTCCAAGATGTTAGTCGAGAAATACGACCTCACCTACGTCTCCACAGGCGACGCCCTTCGCAAGGAAATCGCCGACAAAACCCCTCTAGGACTTCGCATAAAAGACATTATGGACGCCGGTCAGCTGGTGTCGGACGAGATTGTGGTGGAGATGATAGAAAAAATCATCGCAGGAAACACCCGCAAGGGCGTGCTGTTCGACGGCTTCCCGCGCAACGTGGCCCAGGCCGAGACTCTGGACAAACTTCTGGCCAAGTACAACACCTCGCTGCTCTGCATGATAAGCCTCGACGTGCCCCGCGAGGAGCTAGTGCGCCGCATGCTGGAACGCGCCAAAATCTCCGGCCGCTCCGACGACAACGAGGAGACCATCAAAAACCGTCTGCGCGAATACGAGAACAAAACCCTCCCCGTGGCCGACTACTACAAAGGCAAAGGCCTCTACATCCCCGTCATCGGCTTCGGCAATATCGATGACATCTCCCGCAACATAATGAAAGAAATAGACGCAAAGATAATTAACAATTGACAATGAACAATTGACAATTAGTTTGAAGTTTGTAGTTTTGAGTTTGCAGTTACACATTTTCACATCTTAACGCCTTAACATCTTAACGCCTTAACATCTTAACACCTTCACAAATAAAATGGCATCAAACTTTGTTGATTACGTAAAAATCTGTTGCCGTTCGGGCAAAGGCGGTGCCGGTTCGGCGCACCTGCTTCGCGTGAAATACAACGCCAAGGCGGGTCCCGACGGCGGCGACGGCGGTCGCGGAGGACATATCATCCTGCGTGGCAACCGTCAGCTGTGGACGCTGCTGCACCTGAAATACACCAAGCACGTGATAGCCAAAAACGGCGTGGCCGGCGGACAGAACCTCTGCACCGGCGCTCAGGGCGACGACGTGATTCTCGACGTGCCCCTTGGCTGCATAGCCCGCGATGCCGAAACTGGCGAACAGCTGTGCGAGATTGTTGAGGACGGTCAGCAGGCCATCATAGCTCCGGGCGGCCGCGGAGGCTGGGGCAACGACCATTTCAAGTCGCCCACCAACCGCACCCCGCGCTACGCGCAACCCGGCGAGCCGGGCGTGGAACGATGGGTTATCATCGAGCTGAAAATCCTTGCCGACGTGGGTCTGGTCGGTTTCCCCAACGCGGGCAAGTCAACGCTGCTCTCCGTGGTGTCGGCAGCCAAGCCCGAAATTGCCGACTACCCTTTCACCACCCTCGTGCCAAACCTCGGCATGGTGCGTTACCGCGACGACAAATCGTTCGTAATGAGCGACATCCCGGGCATTATCGAAGGGGCCTCGCAGGGCAAAGGGCTGGGAATCCGCTTTTTGCGACACATCGAGCGAAACTCCATACTGCTATTCATGATTCCCTGCGACTGCGACGACATCAGAGCGCAATACAAGATACTGCTCAACGAGCTGAAACAGTACAACCCCGAACTGCTTGACAAAGAGCGCATTCTGGCCATCACCAAATGCGACATCCTCGACGACATTCTGGAAAAGCAGATGAAAAAGACGCTTCCGCGCAACATCGACACCATTATGATAAGTGCGGTGAGCGGAAAAAACATAATGGAACTTAAGGACTTGATTTGGAAAAAGTTAAACACCCCTGCCGATGGAGACGACAACAATTGACTACCTTAACAGCGTGGACACTGAGCTGTTCTACTGGATAAACCAGCACCACTGCACCGTGGCCGACTACGTGCTTTATGCTTTCACACAGCACTGGTCGTGGATGGTGATGATTGTCCTTTTCTTCGCCGTGGCGGTGGTCAAGGCGCCAAAAAAACGCTGGTGGTGGCTGCTTGTGGCAGGCATAGCCCTCTGTTTCCTGCTTGCCGACCGCATAACGGTGATGTGTTTCAAGGATGTGTTCCAGAGGCTGCGGCCGTGTCATTCCCTGCCCGACGTGCGAATGATTTTCGGCATGGGCTGCGGCGGACAGTACGGATTTGTGTCGGGACATGCCGCCAACAGTTTCGCCACGGCGATGTTTTTCGCTCTGTGGTGCCGAAAATACGTGAAAGCCATGCCTTACGTGGCTTTCGGCTGGGCGGCGATAGTGAGCTACAGCCGTCCCTACCTTGGCAAGCACTACCCCGGCGACATCATCTGCGGCGCCCTGCTCGGACTCCTTATCGGATGGCTGGTGTACCTGCTCGCCACCTTCGTCCGCAACAAAATCGAACAACGTAAAAATAGCAATACCAAAGAGCCCTGTAAGGGCGAAAGATAACAGCCGGGGGCAACGCCCCCGGATAATAAAAAGAATATGAAAAAAACAATCATAACAATCGCAGTCATAGTCCTCTGTGCGAGGGCCTCAGCGCAGGACACCATCACCATACTGCAGTACAACTTGCTCAACTACGGCAACGTAACCTCCTACTGTCCAGCCGATTCCAACACCGTGCCCGACAAAAACGCGTGGACCAAGACCATCTTCGACTACATAAAACCCACCATATTCACCGTCAACGAGCTGAACCGCCAGCCGGTGATGCACGACTCGCTGTTGCACAACGTAATGAATACCAACGGAGTAACCTACTACAAGCTGGCTCCCGTTACCAACACCACCAACACCTACCTGATGAACGCCCTGTACTACGACAGCCGCAAGGTGGAATGTGCAGCCCGCTATGTGGCGCAGAACTACGTACGCGATGCCACGGTATATAAGATGTACTACCTCAGTCCCGACCTACAGAGGGGCGACACAGTGTTTTTCTTCTGCTCCCTTGTGCACCTCAAAGCCGGCTCCTACGAGGGCGACGACGAGGATCGCGCTGTGATGGCCGACAACCTGATGTCGTGGATTGAAGATTTCGACACTCTCGGTGAACAGAATTTCATGGTAATGGGCGATTTCAACGTTTACACCCACACCGAAGCTGCTTTCCAGCTGTTTATCAACCACAGCGACAGTCTGATACGTTTCTACGACCCCATCAACCAGATTGGCAGCTGGAACAGCAATCCCGCCTTTGCTGCCTACCACACACAGTCCACACGTGGCGGCGGCGGCTCGGGATGCGCCTCCACCGGCGGTTTGGACGACCGTTTCGACTACATACTCTTCAACCGCAACATCAAGGACAACAGCCACGGACTCAGCTATGTAACAGGCAGTTACAAAGCCCTTGGCAACGACGGCAACCACTACAACAAATCCATCATCGCCGACGGCAACAGCTCCGTGCCCTCCGCCGTGCTCAACGCCCTGTACCACAACTCCGACCACCTGCCCATTGTTATGAAACTGGCCGTGGACGCCACGCCAGCAAACCTCGGCATTGCCGCACCGGAATACCAGCCATTGGGGGTGACGCTAACGCCCAATCCTGCGCAAGACTTTGTAAATGTGGACATTTCCGACAACGCCGAAGGCACTTGGTACACCATAAGCATAGTGGCACCCAACGGACGTGTGATGCGGTGCGTGAACACTCAGGAACGTCGCTGCAGCATACCCGTAGCCATACTGCACAAAGGCACTTACGTGATGGTCATAGCCACCGGCGACGGCCGCCACTGCGCAATGAAAATCGTGAAACGTTAGTATTTAGGGGGCAGGATTCAGGATTCAGGATTCAGGATTCAGGATTCAGGGGTCAGGATTCAGGGTCAGTTATCAGGGGTCAGTTATCAGTTAAACAACTAAACGATTCAACAATTCAACACCCCATCCCATCTTGCTTTGTGTCAAATAATTAAACACACATTATAAACTTTTTTGCCTAAAAAACTATTGTAATAGGAAAAAAAGTCATAACTTTGTACCATGAATTACAAAAGAATATTTTTCCTTATCAGCATCCTTGCACTTGCCTTGTTTGGCGGTGTGGAGGCCCAAACGCAGAGCGGCGTGGTGAAGACCCGCGGACGTATGGTGAACGGCAAACTGGTGCCAGGCACGCTACTTTCGGGCGTTACGGTACAAATCGATGGCCGTCAGGCGATTCTGGCCAAGGACGGAAAGTTCTCGTTTCCCGTGAAAGACGGCAAATTCACCCTTAAATCCGTCACCAAGCAGGGCTACCAGCTTGTGGATGCCGACGCCTGCCGCCAGTACCTGTATTCCCCCACCCCGCTGCAGATAGTGATGGAGGAACCCGGAACGCTGCAGGCCGACCAGCTGGCCACCGAGCGCAAGCTGCGCCGCGAGCTGCAACGCCGTCTGCAACAGCGCGAAGACGAAATAGAGGAGATGCAGCTCTCGCTCGACGAGAAAAACCGCATGCTCGCAAAGATAAACCAAGAACGCGAGGACAACGAGAAAATCATCGCCTCCATGTCGCAATACTACGCCACCATCGACTACGACCAGCTTGACTCATTCCAACAACGTGTAACACAGCTGCTTGAAAACGGAGATCTGGAACGTGCCGACTCGCTTTTGCGCACCCGCGGCAATATGACCGACCGCATACGTCAGATGCGTCAGGAGCAGGAAGCCGAGGCGAAAGAAGAAGCGGAACTTGCTCAGCAGCAGCAGTTTATCGACCAAGTGGCCGAAGGGGTGAAGAAAAATATCGAAATTACCGCCGCCGACTGCCAGAATTTTATAAATCGTTTCAACGACGCACACCTGTTCGACTCCGCCGCACGCTATTACGACCTTCGCGCCAAGCTCGACACTAACAATGTTGATTGGCAGTTCGAGGCGGGATATTATTATTACGACAAAATCGGTGATTACGACAAAGCGCAACGGTATTTCTCTAAGGCAGGCTTCATAGCATTGGTATCAAGCGATTTGGAAACAGCACTAATGGCACCGATGAGCATGGACTTCGAGGGCCGTGCCCTGATGATGAAAGGCCGGTACCAGCAAGCCGCCGAGTTGCAGCAACGTGCTTTGAATTATGATATAGCGGGTGAAAGTGTCGACAGACATTTTGTCTTGGTGTGTTGTAAAAACTTAGCGGATATCCATGCCCTTTCGGGAAAATACAACGAAGCCAAGGAACAATACAACAAAGTGATAGAAATGACCGATTCTTACTTTGGCGACAAGACTCTGTTTGCCTCGGCATACACAGGACTTGCCTACGTTCTGAAAACACGTGGGAAGTACAAAGATGCGAATAATTACATCGAAAAAGCGTTCCAAATTTACGAAGGCGACGACGGTCTCGCATGCGGCTTGGCAATGGCGAATGTCGTGAAAGCGATGAACAACAAAAACGACGAAGCTCTGAAATGTTACCAAAAAGCTTTGGATATCGCCAAAGACAATATCAGCGACCGACATCCTTTCTACGCATTGATTTATCTGAACTTAGGCTTGACACAGGAGAAGATGAAAGATCGCGCAAAAGCCCTTGAGAACTACCAAAAAGCCAAGTCCATAGCCGAAAAAGCCTTGGGTTTAGACCATCCTTTCACAAAATACATCGAAGAACATCTCGGAAATGAAATATTATTCGACAGAAAATGAGAAAATTAGTCCTGACATTTGCGGTTCTTTCGGTATTTTGTGCCTCTGTTGCCTTTGCCCAGACACAGAGCGGCGTGGTGAAGACACGTGGCAAAATGGTAAATGGCAAACTGGTGCCAGGAACGCTGATTTC
>JAEENM010000030.1 GCA_016283745.1 Bacteroidales bacterium
CTCGTTTTTTATAATCGTCATACCGCTGGTCTGTTCCACAAAATTGTTCATACCCAGTATCTTGGGCATAAAAAAGGTCTTTCCGCTTTTTTTCAGAAACTTGTTCAAAAACAGTCCCGCACGTCGGTTGGGGAACACAATGATGCTTTTATCCGTCTGATAACAAGGATTTTGTAGTATTTTTTCGGCTATGAGTTCCAGAAAAGCTTTCATACAATCGGTAGGGTTAGGTTAAATCATAAATTTCTCGGCCAGTTTCAGGGTTTCCGGCTTGCCCACGTCTATCCACTGTTCCGCCAAATGGCTGAAAGCAAGAATTTTGTGATGCTTGGCCAGCTTTAGATATTCGGGGATGACAGGGTAGGGGGCTACCGGCGGCAGCATGCCGAACAGCTCGGGATTGACTATGTGTATTCCGCTAAAAGCCATGGAATCAAATGCTTCCACCAGTTTATCGCTCCACAGGGTTTCGTTGTTGGAGTTGTTGTGCCAGCCCACCAGCTGAAGTTTTTTGTCGAACAGCAGCTGCCGCGAGGTGTCGCGTTTGCTCACCAGAAGTGTGGCCAACGCCTTGTTTCCAAGATGTTTACGGTATATTTCGCCTAGGTCGAGGGTGGAGAGTATGTCCACGTTGTGGATAAGCACCGGCTCCTTGCCCGAAAACAGCGGTGCGGCCATTTTCAGCGCCCCACCGGTGTCCATCAGCTGCTCGCGCTCGTCGGAAAACAGTATCTCGGCCTCGAAATTACGTTGCCGCACAAAGTCGATCACCATGTCGGGAAAATGGTGGATGTTTATCACTATCTTGTTGAAACCAAAGCCTATAAGTCGCCTCAGGTTGTATTCCAGAAGAGTGGTGCCGTTCACCTCCACCAAGGCTTTCGGCCTGTCGTTAGTAAGCGGGCGCAGACGTGTGCCCAGTCCCGCTGCCAGTATCATAGCTTCCATATCGTTACTCGTTTATAAAATTGACAAAAAAGCAGGAGGCCAAGGCTGCCGTCTCGGTGCGTAACCTGCTTGTTCCAAGAGTTATAGCTTTATATCCCGCCGCAAAAGCTACCTCAATCTCCGCTTTCGAGAAATCCCCTTCGGGACCGATAAGAACCGTTACCGAAGTTCCCGCTTTGCAGGCCTCTTTCAGCGAAGTGCGCTCATCGCCCTCGCAGTGGGCTATGAATTTCTGTCCTTCCGCCGGAAGTTTCAGAAAGTCGGATAGTTTCGTGGGTTCGTTAATTACAGGTTTATAAGCTTTTAGCGACTGTTTCATGGCCGATACAGCGATTTTCTCCAGCCGGTCGGTTTTGATAAAACTGCGTTCGGAGTGCTGGCAGATTATCGGCGTAAGCTCGTCGATGCCTATCTCCACGGCTTTTTCGAGAAACCACTCCATACGAGCGCTGTTCTTGGTCGGTGCCACGGCCACGTGCAGACGGTAGTTGCGTTTTTGGTATTCCTGCTGCCGTTCGGCTATGCGCACAAGGCACGACTTGCCGTCGGCGCTCACTATCTCGGCGCGGCACATCTGGCCGAGGCCGTCGGTGAGCCCTATCTCGTCGCCCGCCTGAAGACGCAGAACACGGTTGCAGTGCTGGGCCTCCTCCTTGGGCAGTTCCACCAAGTCGCTTTCAAGGTTGCTGATGTAAAAAAGGTGCATTTTCGTGTGTTTTTTCGTTGTGCAAAGTTACATTTCTTTTGTCAAAAAAGCACAAATTTGTCGAAAAACTTTTCTCGCTTCCGATGTTTGTAACTTCAAAGTCGGATTTTTGACAAATAATTGTCGGTTGTAAAACATTTGTTTTCAAAAGGATAGACGTTGTGCCAAAAAAAATATCGCAAAAAGTGCCGAAAATTGTTGAAAAATCAGTATATTTGCGTTTCTAAAACTCGAAAAACTGATAAAACATAGTATAAATTTTTAAAATTTAAAGTTATGACAGCATTATTGGTATTATTGGCCGAAGGTATTGCCCAAATGGGAGCAGCTCTCGGAGCAGGATTTGCAACAATCGGTGCCGGTCTCGGTATCGGAAACATCGGTAAAAGCGCAATGGAAGCCATTGCACGCCAGCCCGAAGCAACAGGCGACATCCGTTCCAACATGATTATCGCCGCCGCTCTTGTAGAAGGTGTTGCCTTCTTCGCCATCGTGGTTTGCTTGCTGCTCGTTATCGGCTAATAGCAACGCGAAAAACTATTTTCAGGGATTGCCACGATTGGTGCCAGTCCCTGAAAATTTTGAATTTCAAAAAGTTACAAAGTTTAGTAAACAAACAAAAAAGATATATTCGAAATGAACATTCCATTGCTTTCAAGTTCGTTGATTACTCCGGGATTGGGTACAATCGTTTGGATGACAATCACTTTTGCCATACTTGTTCTGATTTTGGCAAAATTCGGCTGGCCTATCATTCTTAAATCGCTGAAAGACCGCGAAGTGGCCATCAACGACGCCCTCACCGCCGCCGACAAGGCTCGCGAGGAGATGAAACACCTGCAGGCCCACAACGAGGAGCTGCTTATCGAAGCCAAACACGAACGCGACGAGATGCTGCGCAACGCCCGTCTGACCAGCGAGCAGATAATCGAAGACGCCCGCACCAAAGCCACAGCCGAGGCCGACCGCATTGTGGAAGCCGCCCGCGAAAACATCAACTACGAAAAACTGCAGGCCATCCACGACCTCAAAAACCAGATTGCCACTCTCTCCATCGAGATAGCAGAAAAAATACTGAAACAGGAGCTCCAGAGCAAGGAAAGCGCCAACGATTACATCAAGCGCGAACTGGAGAACGTGAATCTGAACTAAAAACCATAGCAACATATCAAAGATAGGAAACCCACAGCGGATTCCTATCTTTGTTGTATAAAAACCAAAGCCTTATGAAAAAGCGAATACTGAAAAAAGCCAACGCCCTACTCGCCCCAATCCTCGCATTGTTCGGCGTAGCAGCAAGTTGCGATGACGGTAATGAAATACCAGATTTGCCTTGTGCTTACGGTACACCAACCGCAGAATACATCGAAATTACCGGCACGGTGCAGAACGAGGCACAAAATCCGATAGAAAACATACAGGTGGTGATGGATTGGGATACCACCTACACAGCCGCCGACGGCAGTTTTGTGTTGCGCAGGGAAGACGATTTCCCCGTTCGGACCGTAACGTTGCAATTCAACGATACCGACGAAAATACCAACGGCAGTTATCAAGACGACACCGCCGAAGTGCAAATAACCTACACCGGTGGCGATGGCTCGTGGAATGCAGGAATAGGTCGCGGCACCGTAAACAAAACCCTCAGGGCAAAAACCGAATAAAACCAAATTGTCATGAAAAACCGATTACTGAAAATCTCCAACATCTTTTTCGCCGCAATCCTAGCATTGTTCGGGATAAATAGCTGCCAGGAAGATGATTTGTACGCACCTCTCCCAAGCGATTTCCAGGCAGAATATGGTTGTCGTCCTGCAGGTTTTGTCATAAATGGTCAAGTGACCAACGAAAACGGAGATGCGATAAACAACATACAGGTCGTTTGGCCCGAAAAAGACACTTCATACACAAATGCGAATGGCAATTTTTCGTTGATTAGCGATGACAACCCGGGTGCTCAAGTGCGGCTCTATTTCAACGACACCGACGGCCCCGCCAACGGCAGTTACCAAAACGACAGCGCCGACGTGCAGATGGAGGATTTTGGAGATGGCACGGGCTATGGATCTGCTTACAAAACCCTCAAGGCAAAAACCGAATAAAACCAGATTGTCATGAAAAAAATAATATTGAAATCATCCAATGCCCTGCTTGCTGCAATCCTCGCATTGTTCGGCATAGCGGGTTGTAGTGGAGACGAAGAGACTCTATATGGTGTGCCTAATGGGGAGTTTGGCAGTGGAGCATACGGCTGTCCTCCTAATGGTTTTGTCATCAATGGAAATGTGACTAACGAAAACGGCGAACCAATAAACAACATACAGGTTGTTTGGCCCGAAAAGGACACTTCATACACATATGGACAAGGATATTTTTATCTGAAAAGCCATGAAAACCCGGGCTCTCAAGTGCGGATCTATTTCAACGACACCGACGGTCCCGCCAACGGCAGTTACCAAAACGACAGCACCGACGTTCAGATAGAAGATTACGGATATGGTGATGGCTATGGAAGAGCGAATAAAACCCTGAAAGAAAAAACCGAATAACATAATAACAATGAAAAGACGTTTCCTTATATTATCCAATGTGGCGTTGGCCGGACTGCTCACCATGATGGGATGCAGTAAGAAAGTGGTCTCCGACCCCATAGAACAATCCGACGGGCCAATACAAAAAGCCGAAAGAGACAATCCTCCCCCGCTGCTCTACGGCCCGCCGCCAGTGAGATACGACGACCAGAATCCGCAGGATACCACGAAAAACAAACGCCGTCCCAATCCGAGAATTATCGACGACGAACGAAATCGTGTTAAGCCCCTTTATGGTGTGCAACCCACCGAATTCCAAGTAATTGAAGAAAAAAAATAACCATCCTGTCGCGACATGAATCTGAAACGACGTCTCATACTTGAAACAGTGCGGCGTATGCACCACAACAACATACAGCTGCACCCGCTGCACCAGCTCTTTTGGGAGTCCACTCTGCGTTGTAACCTGCGTTGCCAGCACTGCGGCAGCGACTGCAAAACCGAGGAGCAGACCCCCGACATGCCGTTGGAGGATTTCCTGAAAGTCCTCGACAGTCTGCCCCCCGAGGTGGACCATCACAAAATGATGATAATCGTTTCGGGCGGCGAACCCCTTATGCGCGACGACTTGGAGCAGTGCGGACGCGAGTTCTACAAACGCGAGTTCCCGTGGGGTATGGTGAGCAACGGACTTGCCCTCACCCCAGAGCGTTTCGTCAAGCTGCTCAACGCCGGACTGCGCTCTATCTCGATAAGTCTCGACGGTTTCGAGGATGCCCACAACTGGATGCGAGGACACGAAAACAGCTTCCAGCGCGCCAGCGACGCCATACGTATGATAGCCCGCA
>JAEENM010000031.1 GCA_016283745.1 Bacteroidales bacterium
TCCCGTTACGGGAACAGCCAAGACCGGCGTTATGGCGATGATAGAAGGCCGCAACCCATCCTCGTACTGCGTGGCCCTGCGCGCCGACTACGACGCCCTGCCCCTCGAGGAATGTACCGGCCTGCCCTTTGCCTCTGAGAACAAGGGTGTTATGCACGCCTGCGGACATGATATGCACACTTCGTCGCTGCTTGGGGCGGCAAAAATCCTGACGCAACTCAAGGACACTTTCGAAGGTTCGATAATGCTTATCTTCCAGCCTTCGGAGGAGAAATACCCCGGCGGCGCCTTTATGATGCTCGAGGACGGCGTTTTCGCCAAGACAACCCCCAACGAGATTTATTCTTTCCACTGTCTGCCCGAGATGGACTGCGGCAAGATAGGCATGCGCAAAGGCAAATATATGGCCTCCACCGACGAGCTGTACCTTACGGTGAAAGGCAAAGGCGGACACGGCGGCACCCCCAACCTAGACATCGACCCCATTGTGATAGCTTCGCACATCATCGTGGCAATGCAGCAGATAGTGAGCCGCAACGCCAACCCCGTGATGCCTACCATTCTGTCGTTCGGCAAGATGATAGGCAACGGCCGCACCAATATCATCCCCGACGAGGTGAAGATAGAAGGCACCATACGCACTTTCGACGAGGAGTGGCGCCTCGACGCACACCGTCGCATAACACGCATAGCGCAAGGCCTGGCCGAGAGCATGGGCGGCAGCTGCGACGTGTTTATCGATTTCGGCTACCCGTACGTCTTCAATGACGACGACTGCACCCAACGTACCCACGACAACGGCGTGGAATACTTTGGCAGTGAGAATGTTGAGTGGCTCGACATGCGTATGACCGCCGAGGATTTCGCTTTCTTCGCACAGAAAGTGCCCGCCTGCTACTACCGCATTGGCGTGCATATCCCCGGCACACCAATCACCAACCTGCACCGTCCCAACCTTATGATTGACGAAAAGTCGATAGAATATGCCATGGGATTTATCGCGTACAACGCCCTTAAAGCATTGAAAACCAAATCAAAATTGCAAAAATAATGAAGAAAACATTTTTCCTTACGATTTTCTGGGCTCTGAGCCAGATTGCCTTTGCCCAGTCGCACCTCAACGTGCTGTTTATCGGCAACAGCTACACCGATGTTAACAACCTGCCGTCGCTGATACAGCAGATGGGCTACTGCACAGGCGACACTATTACCTATCAGGCCAACCTGCCGGGCGGTTGCACTTTCGGCCAGCACTGCAACAACAACTCGATGACTCTTATCTGTCAAGGCGGATGGGACGTGGTGGTGCTGCAGGAGCAGAGCCAAAATCCGTCGTTCCCCATTGGTCAGGTGCAAAACGAGGTTTTCCCCTTCGCCAAACGTCTGGTGGATTCGGTGTATGCCAACAATCCCTGCGCCAACCCTCTTTTTTATATGACTTGGGGACGCAAGAACGGCGATCCAGACCCGAGAAATGTGGCGGCGTTCCCGCCGTTGGGCACCTACAACGGCATGGACAGCCTGTTGGCCTTGCGTTATATGATGATGAAAGAGGACAACGACGCCTCCGTGTCGCCTGTGGGCAAAGTGTGGCATTACATCCGCGACAGTTTCCCCTCGATAGAGCTGTATCAGGCTGACGAGAGCCACCCCTCGATGGCAGGCTCATATGCTGCGGCATGCAGTTTCTACGCCGTACTTTTCGGCAAGGACCCGACAAACGTCACCTACACCTCCACCCTCGACGCCGCCACGGCTTCAACTATCAGGCAGGTGGCCAAGATAGTGGTTTACGACAGTCTCTCCAAATGGCTTAGACCTCTGCCCGAGGCCGATTTCAGCTATGCAGACAACAATGGCGGCGTGGCTTTCACCAACAACTCACAGAAAGCCGACTCGTACCTCTGGGATTTCGCCGACGGCACCACCGACACAGCCACCAACCCCACCCACGCCTTCCCCGCACAAGGCACTTACAACGTGAAACTTATAGCGTTCCGCCATTGTGTTCCCGACACTATTGAGAAAGCCATTACCGTTAATTCCGGTGTCGGCCTGAGCGAGACCGTCGGAAACAGCATTGAGTTGTTCCCCAATCCTACAGCTAACTATCTTAGAATAAGTGGTTTGGAAAATGTCAAGAGTGTGGAGATATATTCCGCCGACGGAAAGAAAGTGTTCGAAAAGGCATCGCCTTCGGTTACGGAAGTAATTGATACCAAAAGCTTTGCAAGCGGAATATATGCTGTGGGCATAATAACAAACGACGGAGCGATATTACGTAAAAAACTTATAAAGAAATAGTTATGACAAGAAAAGGATTTTTGGCCATTGTGATACTGTTGGCGGCGCTGCCGCTGGCACTTTTCTCGCAGAGTCAGTACGACACCAACGACATCAAGCGACACCTGTTTTACCTCGCCTCCGACGAGCTTGGAGGCCGTGAGCCCGAGACAGCAGGCAGCCAGAAGGCTTCGCTGTACCTGCGCGATTTGTACGCCAAAATGGGGCTGAAACTCCTTTTCGACAACGGTTTCCAGCATTTCCAGTTCATCAACGGCTGGACTTCCGGCGACTCCAACGAAGCAGTGTTCAACGGACGCAAGTTGCAGATAGAGAAGGACTATGTGCCGATGGACTATTTCCAGACACGTCTTGCCTCGCTCGACGCCGAGGTGGTTTTGATTGAAGGTTATATTGACCAAAACGTTTGTACGAAGTTGGAAGAGCATATTAAAAACCGATGGGTGATTTTAGACAAGCGTTATGATTATGATAAATCTCTCAGCCGTCAGCAGAGCGTTGTAATGCTAATGAGGGCAGGGGCTGCCGGTGTGCTGATAGTAGCCGACACTTTGCGGCCTGAGATAGACAATGTGTATAATATTCCTGTACACAAAACAACCAATATGGGTCCTGTGGTCTGTATCAGCCGAAGCCTTGCCGACTCCTTGGAGGATTTCTTTATAAATAGAGATACTATCGTTGGCAATATGGATTTTAATAGAGGTCATGAATATATTGGTGAAGCTTACACAGACTCCTCTTACGCTTTTATAGCATCTTTGCACAAAACCATCAGCATTACCACACATTTTACTCCCATCTACACCAACGCCAAAAACGTGGTAGCATACCTCGAAGGCAGCGACCCCGTGTTGAAAAACGAGATTATCGTCGTGGGTGGACACTACGACCATCTTGGCACCAAAAATCGGATAAGCAAGAAAACAGGTCAGCCCGTAACACTTATCTACAACGGCGCCGACGACAACGGCTCAGGCTCGGTGGGAGTGCTGGAGCTGGCACAGAAATACTCGCAGCAGGAGAACCGTCCCAAACGCTCTGTGATTTTCGTCAATTTCGACGCCGAGGAGCTGGGACTGATAGGATCCAAGCATTTCTTCGACGACACCACCGTAATAAATCCTCGCAACGTAAAGGCTATGATAAACCTCGATATGATAGGCCGTTACACCGAAGAGAAAGGCGTGGAGGTGATGGGTGTGAATACCGCCGAGGAGAGTCGCGAGCTGCAGAAACTGATAAGCAAGAAATCGCAACTTAAGATGTCGTTCCCCACAAGTCCCCTGCTGTTTTTTGGCTCCGACCACGTGAATTTCTACAAACTCCAGATACCGTCGGTGTTCTTCTGCACCAAAGTCCACGCCGACTACCACAAACCCACCGACACTCCCGAAAAAATCAACTATCAGGCTATGAGCCAGATACTGCAGATGGCCGACCGTCTGCTCGACAACCTTGCCAACCGCAAGAAAAACCTGCACTTCAAGGAAATGGAGTTTTGATTTTTTTTCGGAAATCTTTGCAAATTCGGAAAAAAGATGTAACTTTGCAAAAATAATTTTAAAGCATAAACATTATGAACTTCTTACTTTACATTCTTATCGGAATCCTTGCCGGTTTTTTGGCAGGAATAATTTTTAGAGGTGCCGGTTACGGCCTTATCGTGAACCTTATAGTAGGTGTTATCGGCGGCTTTTTGGGCGGCTGGATTATGAAACTTGTAGGTCTCCAAAAGGAAGGCTTGGGGTGGGATCTTCTAACCGCTGTGGTCGGCGCTTTGCTGCTACTGTGGATTGTATCCCTTTTCAAAAGGAAATAAAAACCGCATATTACGGTATTTAAAACGGGCTGAAGGTGTTTCAGCCCGTTTTTTTTGAGTTTTATAATAACACGAAAAAATCGTTTGTTGAAAGATAAGTTGTCCACTTAAGTTAGACGATGAATTTTGATTTTGTAATGTCGCCAAATTTTCGTATATTTGCAATTTTATATCGGCCCGAAAAAGGGTTTTAATAAAGTGATAACTAATTGGTTTATGAAGAGTACGTATAAGATTTTCAACGAGAGTGTTAAAACCATCACCGAGTATTATATTTTGCTGGTGGAGGAAACCAAAAGCCAACGTCTGGTAGGCAGCACCAACGAATGGGTGCTCGACAACTACTATATGATAAGCGAGCAGGAGAAGGTGCTGAAAGTGGAGCTGAAAGGTATCGAGAGGGGAAAGATGAAGGTTGGCAAACCGCGTATAGAAGTGCTTTGGAAACTGATGGAGGGTTTTCTGAAACGAAACCATTGTTCTGTTGATAAAAATCTGATGTTCAGATACCTGAGTCAGATTCAGGTAACGCAGAAAGACTACCTCACCTTCCCGGAGGTGTGCGCCCTGCTGCCGATAATCAAAACCGTGCTTATCAGCCAGTTGGCCGACCTATGCCGTCAGCTCGAGGCCGAAAAGGCTTATCACTACAAGCTTACCGACAAAAGCAACGCCGACATGGACAACCTCAACCGTGTCGCCCAGCAGAACATCAAGATGATGAACATCTTCAACTCGCTGAAGAAAGTCACCAAACTGCCCGTGGCCGAGCTGCTCGACGCGGTGAGCTTCTCGGAGCGCATGCTCAAAGCCGAAAAGGCCGACATGTACGACCAGATGTACGACAAAACCAAGGACGACTACCGCGGCAAGATTGTGATGCTGTGCAAGAAAAACAAAGTGAAGGAATACGATTTTGTCAAAGAACTTGTCGCCAAGGCCGACGCCGAAGGCAAGCACGTGGGCTGGCAGCTGTTCCCGCCCAAACGTTGGGAGACGCGCGCACGGCTTTATGTGTGGATAGTGGCTCTGGCATCGCTGCTGCTGGCAGTGGGATTCGCTCTCTGGGCCACCTTCGCCTACGGACTCTCGTGGATTACGGCAGTGCTCGCCATACTTTTGGTAGTACCTATGAGTCAGGTAGTTATCGACCTCTTCAACTGGCTTTTGGGCAAACTGCACAAGCCACACGGCACTTTCAAGATAAAGTTCAAGGACGGACTTATCCCCAAGGAGTACGCCACCATGGTGATAATGCCTACCATACTGAAAAACAAGGAGAAAACCATAGAGCTGCTCGAGCAGCTTGAGGTCTATCATCTTAGCAACATCAACCGAGCCTCGGAGGGTCAGCGTCTGGAGAGCCGTCCGCAGAACCTTTTCTACACCCTTGTCGGTGATGCCGCATCCTACAAAGAGGCCGACGCACCATGGGACGACGAGGTGGCTAAGGCCGGTCTTGAAAAAGTGCGCGAACTCAACGAGAAATACGGTGCACCCATCTTCAACTTCGTGTACCGCAAACGCGCTTGGAGCGAAGGCGAGAACACATGGCTCGGCTACGAGCGCAAACGCGGCGCAATACTGCATTTCAACGACCTTGTGCTGGGCAACACCACCCCCGCCGAGGCGGAAAAACGCTTCCGTTGCGAGACCATCAGCCAATGGCTCGAAGGCCCTGTGCCGCCAATACAGTTTATCATCACCCTCGACACCGACACCGAACTGGTGCTTTACTCGGCACAGAAACTCATCGGCGCCATGGCGCACCCCCTCAACCGCGCCAAGCTCAGCGACGACGGCCGTCGCGTGGACGCCGGCTACGGCATTATGCAGCCGCGCGTGAACGTGGACGTGGAGGTTACCAACAAAAGTCGCTACGCACAACTCTTCGCCGGACTGGGCGGATTGGACGTTTACACCACCGCTAGTTTCGAGCTTTATCAGGATATATTCAACGAAGGCTCCTTCTGCGGCAAGGGCATCTACGACCTGCAGGTGTTCCAGCAGGTGCTGAAAGGCACTTTCCCCGAGAACCTCATCCTCAGCCACGACCTTATCGAGGGCTGCCACATACGTTGCGGACTTATCAACGACCTGGAGCTGTTCGACGACAACCCATCCAACTACATCGACGACGCCAAACGCCACCACCGCTGGACCCGCGGCGACTGGCAGATAATAGGCTGGCTGAAAGACACAGTGCGTAACGAACACGGCGACAAAGTAAAAAATCAGGTGAATACCATCGGCCGCTGGAAGATTTTCGACAACCTGCGCCGCTCGGTGCTGAGTCTCGGAGTGCTGGTGCTTATCCTTTTCGGATACGGCATAAGCATCGCCACAGGGGAGCATATCTCGCCCGCTTGGTACGCACTTGTGGCACTTATTGTGGTGGCAAGTCCTATAGTCTTTTTCATCTTCGGACAGGTTACCAAGCTGCCGCGTTTCGACAAGCGTTACCGCTATTATGCTACGCTGATGCGCGGATTCCGCGTTGTGGTGTACCGTTCGTTGGTGCAGTTCGCCCTTCTGCCCAAAGAGGCATGGATGTACACCGACGCCCTTGTACGTGCCTGCTACCGTATGTGGTTCAGCCACAAGAATTTGCTTAACTGGATAACCAGCGACGAGGCCGCCAAGAGCACCAAAGGCACCTTGGGCGACTACATAAGCAAATTCTGGTTCAACTATGTGGCTTCGATAGTGCTGATTATACTTACAAAATGGCTGTTAGACATCAACAGTTTTTGGGAATCGGCCGACATAATTGGCGGAGTGGTGGCCGGAGTTATCTGCGTGGTGTGGTGCGGAGCGCCGTTCCTGATGTACTGGCTCGGCAAGAAATTCTCACACAACAAAAACAGTCTTACCGACATCGAAAACTCCGACGTGCGCCAGCTTGCCAGAGACACATGGCATTTCTTCGACAGCATGATTACCGAGGAACACAATTGGCTTATCCCCGACAACTACCAGCTGAACCGCGAAAACAAAGCCGACTACAAGACCTCGCCCACCAACATCGGCTATTCGATGACCGCCGTGGTGAGCGCCGCGGAGCTGGGGTTCATCTCCCACAAAGATGCCGTGGAAAAGCTGGAACACATAACCAACACCGTGTGCAAGCTCGAAAAATGGAACGGACATCTGTATAACTGGTACAGTATCAGCACATTAAAAGCCTTGCCCAATTTCTTTATCAGCACCTGCGACAGCGGCAATTTCGTGGCCTGCCTCTATGTGGTGAAGGGATTTTTGAATAGTTCGGAACCCGGAAGTCGGAGTTTGGAAGTGTTGGCAAAGATAGAACGTTTGATTGCGGAAACCGATTTTATGAAACTCTACAATCCCGAACTCGACGTATTCAGCATCGGCTACGACTGCGGAAACTACAAACTTTTGCCCTACCATTACAACAATTTCGCATCGGAGGCACGTCTTACCTCGTTCCTCACAATCGCCCAAGGCGACGCCCCGTACAAACACTGGTTCTGTCTCGACAAAACCCTTGTCCAGTACAAAGGCTACAAAGGTGTGGCGTCGTGGTACGGCACTTTGTTCGAATACTTTATGCCGCTGATCTTCCTACCCACCTACCGACATACTTTGATGGACGAGACCTACAGTTTCGCCATCCGCGCCCAGCGTGCCTTTATGCACAACACCGGCCACGACACCCTGCCGTGGGGTATCTCCGAAACGGCCTACAACGAACTTGACGACGCACAGAACTACAAATACCACGCTTTCGGGGTGCCTTACCTCAAATTCCAGAACACCACCCCCGACCGCATCGTGGTGTCGCCCTACAGCTCGCTGATGACCATAAGCGTGAACCCACGCGCAGTGTACGACAACATCCATCGTTTCAAGTCTTTGGACATGTACGACGAATTCGGTTTCTACGAAAGTTACGACGTCGAGGACCATGTTCCCGTTAAGGCCCATTACGCCCACCATCAGGGAATGATTCTTGCTTCGCTCACCAACTACCTGTGCGACAAATGCTTGCAACGTTTCTTCATGCAGGAGCCGGCCATGCGTTCCATGGAGACAATCCTCAAGGAGAAAGCCATGGTGAAACCTTACATCGACCTGAAGGTGACGCAGTACAAACGTTACAAATACGCCAAAGTGCAGACCGAGAGCGACGCCCGCGACTTTGACACCATCGCCAACGTGCCGGAGATTGGCGTGCTGAGCAATGGACAATACACAGTGCTTATGAACGACCGCGGCAGCGGATTCTCACGTTTCAAGAGCATAATGCTGGGACGCTACCGCAAAATCAGCGCCGACCACTACGGCACCTACCTCTACATACGCAACCTCAACAACGACCGCCTGTGGTGCAACACCTACGCCCCCCTCGACGTGATGCCCGAAGGCTACCACGTGAGCTTTGCCAGCGACAAAATCTGTTACCTGCGTGTTGACGAAGGTTTGGAGACCAAGACCGAGATTACCGTGCTGAAAGACCGCTCCGCCGAGATACGTCGCATCACCTTTACCAATAACAGCGGCGCCGACGTGGACCTCGAACTGACCAGCTACGGCGAAGTGGTGCTTGCCTCGAGTGCCGAGGACGAGAACCACCGTGTGTTCAACGGCATGAAAATCCTTTCGGAATACGACGCCGAACATGAGTCGCTGCTCTTTGCCAAACCGGGTTCCAACAACTCGCGCCACTACCTGCTGCACAAGCTGTGGGTGGCCGGCAACGACGACGAAAACGGTCGCAACGGATGGTCGGATCTGGTGGAATACGAGACCTCGCGACTGAAATTCCTCGGCCGCGGCAACAGCCTACAGCACGCCGACATCATCGAGAGCCGACGCACCCTCACCGGCACCGTGGGCACCACCCTCGACCCCATTATGAGCATGCGCCGACGTCTGCACATCCCTTCGGGAAAGAGCGCCGAAGCGTATGTCATCACCGGATACGCCAAATCGCGCGAACAGCTGCTGCAACTCACCGAGCAGTACCAAAGTCCTGTGGATGTGGAAGATGCCTTCCGCACCGCATCTGTGTTCAACAACATACGCACCGGAATGTCGCTGCTGAAAGGCGCGCAGATGCGACTTTACAACAATATTGCCAAATATATGGCCCAAACTGCCACCCTCGGCAACGACCGCATGGCTACCCTTGCCAACAACACCCTGTCGCAGAGCGGGTTGTGGCGTTTCGGCATCAGCGGCGACCTTGCCATCCTGCTTCTGGAGATAGACAGGATAGAACGCAGCGGTTTCGGCAAAGAGCTGCTACGCGCTTTCGAATACTACAAAGTGCACGGCCTGCAACTCGACCTCGTTATTATCAACGACACCCCGCGCGCCGACCGCGAAGGACTGAAACATTTCCTGCTCGGCATGGCCAACACCGAACACCTGTGGGCCGAACATAGCGACAAAGGCAAGGTGTATGTGCTCGACGGCGACGACATCACCCCCGAAGAACGCACCCTGCTGCACACCGTGGCTCGTCTGGAGTTCAACACCCGCGACGGCCTCACCATCGAACAGCAGCTTCACCGCCTCGAAGAGGCCAACCAGCACTATCAGGACAAGGTGGAATACCCCGTGCTGAAACCCAAGAAAGAGTTCCGTGTGTGGAGCGACCTCGAATTCTACAACCAATACGGCGGTTTCGACAACGGCGGCCGCGACTACGTGGTTACCAACACCAACACCCCGATGCCGTGGGTGAACGTCATTGCCAACCCACATTTCGGATGCGTGGTGAGCTCCACCATGGCGGGATTCACCTTTGCCAACAACGCACAGCAGTTCAAACTCACCGGATGGAGCAACGACATAGTCCGCGACAACGCCAGCGAGATGCTGCTGATAAACAAAAAACAGTTCCTGCCCGCCTCGGCACGTCACGGCCAGGGCTACTCCGCTTTCGACGCCGAATACGACGACATGCGTGTTGACGTGCGGCTGTTTGTGGCACAGGAAAAGATGGAGAAATACTACCAGATTCGCGTGGTGAACAAAACCGACGCCGAGATGGAAGTGCGTCTCGACATGGTTTACAAGCTCGTGCTCGGAATGTGCGAAGAACAGACAGCCCGCTACCTCTATTCCGAATGGGACGAAACGTCGAACTGCCTGCTAGTGCGCAACGTGTATCACCCGATTTACAACAACCTTGTGGTGCAACTTACTGCCACCGAGCCGCTTACCGACCTTAGTCTGAACTACCCCAACCGCAAACGGCTCGGCCTTTCGTTGTCCGTCCCCGCTGGCTGCAACAAGCAGATAGCCTTCATTATCAGGGTGTTCGACCGAAACTCCAGCCCAGTTCCTACCGAAATCCCCACCTTCGAAGCCATCAGTGCCGAGTACGAGAGAGTGGTCGCTTTCTGGGACGACAAGCTTTCGCATATACAGGTGGAGACCCCCGACCGCAGTTTCAACCACATGCTCAACCGCTGGTATCTGTATCAGGTGTATTCGTCGCGACTTTTCGCAAGAGCGGGATTCTACCAAGTGGGCGGTGCCACGGGCTTCCGCGACCAGCTGCAAGACGTGATGTCGGTGCTTTACAGCGACCCCGCCTACTCCCGCCGTCAGATCCTCGACCACGCCGCACACCAGTTTGCCGAAGGCGACGTGCTGCACTGGTGGCACGAGAGCATGCATCTCGGCGCACGCACCACCTTCAGCGACGACTACCTGTGGCTCGTTTTCGTCACCTACCAATATATCAAAATCACCGGCGACACCGGAATCCTCAACGAACAGATACCTTTCTGCCAGGCCGAACAACTGGCACAAGGCGAGGCCGAGCGTGGCATGCATTACTCCGTACCCGAAGGCGACAACGACAGCCGTTTCGAATACTCTACGCTCTACGAACATCTGCGCAGAGCGGTAAACCGTGCCATGTCGCGCAAAGGCGCACACGGACTGCCGCTGATGGGCTGCGGCGACTGGAACGACGGCATGAGCAGCGTGGGTGTGGAAGGCAAAGGCGAGAGCGTTTGGGTAGCTTTCTTCCTCGCCGACCTGCTGCCAAAGATGGAAGAGCTTACGCAGATGATGCCCGACGCCGAACTCTCGTATTGCGAAGAGCTGGGCAACTACCGCAAACAGCTGATAAACGCGATACAGAACTCCGCATGGGACGGAGCGTGGTTCCTACGCGCCTACTACGACAACGGCGACGCCATGGGCTCGCGCAACAACACCGAGTGCCAGATAGACCTTATCAGTCAGGCGTGGAGCATACTCACCGGCGTGGCCACTCCCGAACAAACCAAGAGCGTGATGCGCGAGACCGACAACCGTCTTGTGAACCGCGAACACGAGATAATACAGCTCCTCACCCCCGCTTTCCAAAACTCGCAACCCTCGCCCGGATACATCATGAACTACCCCGTGGGAGTGCGCGAAAACGGCGGACAGTACACCCACGGAGCCATGTGGTACATTATGGCGCAACTCAAGGAGGGCCGCAACGACATGGCCTACTTCCTCTACTCACTCATCAACCCCATACACCGCACACAGACCCTTGCCGACGTGCTTAAATACAAGGTGGAGCCTTACTGCATAGCCGCCGACATATACAGCAATCCGCAGCATCCGGGACGCGGCGGCTGGACTTGGTACACCGGCTCAGCATCGTGGGCCTACAAAACGGGTATCGAGAATATCCTCGGCGTACGCAAAAATGGCGACAAACTCACCATAGAACCCTGTGTGCCAACCGATTGGAACAACTACACCATCCGTTACAAGTACGGCACAGCCATGTACATAATCAAATACGAGCGCGGCGTCGCATCAGACACCGAAAAGACCGTTATCGACCTTGTTGACGACGGCCAGACGCACGAGGTAAGAATTGGCTGAAATGTGATATTGCTAAAAAAACCCTTAAAAATCAATAGGTTAGAGTTTTTTTGCAATAATGCACAAAAATATGATACACCCAAAATGACAATTGTTCAAAAGAAGTAAGTACTTTTGCAAAACAATAAATAATATAATTTTGAATAATATGTCAGAGAAAACCATTGGGGAAATTATTGAAAATGAGGTTCGTAAACAACAATTAAATATCACTGAATTTGCAGATGATATTAATTGCAAACGAAACAATGTGTATGACATTTTCAAACGGAACAATATTGATATTCAGCTTTTGGCAAGGATATCAAAGGTTTTGAACAGGAATTTCTTTCAAGATTTGGCTGAGAGACCTGATTTAGTTGGGCTTGAAATAAATGAAAATGAAAAAGAAAATAACAATCGAAAAGCAGTTTCTCAGTTTTTGGATGTAATGCCAAGAGTATTGAATAAGTTGGATATGGAATCCAATATAACGTTCACAAAATTAAATGATGCTCCAGATGTTCCTCTCCCAGATGTCGGATTCCCAGGATATGGAATAACATTTACAATTGGAGAACGACTATATGACAAGGCCAAGGGTGCATTCGGCAAATTGATGGAAGTCAAAACATTGAAAACTGAAGACGGAATACTTGTAGATATTTGGACAAATATTTTGAGAGGCACAGTAATGATTGACTTGAAATTGGATTATAAAACAGAGGATGAATGGTATAAAACTATTAAATTCGTAAAAGAAAACTGTTTACAATACGTAAAATTACCAATTGTTTAAAGATATTATTAATTAATAATTATTTTAAAATGAAAAAGTTAGCTTTCTTATTAATTGCTTTGGTTGCGATGCAATTATCTATGGCACAGAATTCCGAGCACATGGTTTTCAAAGGAATTCCAATAGATGGAAACATAAATGATTTTACTGTAAAACTGAAACAAAAAGGGTTCACGCATCTTGGCACAGAGAATGGTATGTCTTTGTTCAAAGGTGAATTTGCGGCATACAAAGATTGCACTATTGGTGCTGTCAGTTCAAAATCCACAAATTTAGTAAGTAAGGTTGCAGTTATTTTCCCAAAGCAAGAAACATGGTCGATGCTTTACGACAATTATAATCAACTTAAGTCAATGTTGACTCAAAAATATGGAGAACCAACTGAAAATATAGAAAAGTTTGAAGGGTATTCGGAACCACGTGATGATAACTCAAGAATGCATGAAGTTAAAATGGATCGTTGTAAGTATATTTCAGTTTGGACAACGGATAAAGGCCAGATTGAATTGACCATAAGTCATGGCGATTATCTTGATTGCTTTGTGATGTTATCTTATTGGGACAAAATCAATACAGAAAAGGTGGGAGCATCTGCAATTGACGATTTGTAAAATACTATTATTATGGAAAAGAATTTAGAACCACACAAGTACCCATTTGCTATAAATGAAGCAGATGGTAAGCCGATTTATATAGAAAAACTAACAAAAGAGAACAAAGATTTATACAGTTATCGATGCTTTGGCTGTGATGCAAAATTGTTTCCTATTTTGGGGAATATAAGAGAACACCATTTTAGACACGAAAAAGGATGTTCATGTGATCCAAATAGATATTTGCACGAGTATGCAAAGGGAGAATTGAAAAAAAGATTCGATGAAGAAGATTCTTTTATTGTCAAAGGTAATGTCAAAAGAGTATGTAACAAAGCAGAATCTTGCGAGTTAAAAAAACAATACAATTGGCCGGAATGCGAAAAAGAAGAGTTTGTCACTATTGATTTGAAGAAACTATATGACACATGTACCTCTGAAAAAGGTTATTATCAGGATTTACCCGATGGCAATAGAAAATATATAGCAGACTTGATATTAACAAACAGTAAAGATAAAACGATACCACCTGTTGTTTTAGAAGTTTGGGTTACACATGAGTGTACTGAGGATAAAAAACGGAACGGTGGTCAGATTATCGAGATAAAGATAAACAAAGAAGAAGATGCAAAACGTCCGATAATAGAAAGTAATGATGAATTGCTACCTATTAGGTTTTATAATTTTATCATTAAAGACCTTGAGCCATCACGGAAATTCAAACATCTTAAACTACAAGTTACAGATCCCAAACATGTATCAAAAGTTGATGAAACCCTTTGTTCTGAAGGATTACAATTCGACCCAGATGCATTTTGTGAAGTAATCTTTTCACAGCCAGACAAACTGTCGGTTAAACATATGGATTTACTTGCTGTGTTGTGTGAAGAAAAAAGAACGCCTATTAAGCTAACCAAATACTGTAGAATCTGTGAACATGCGTTTAATGAAGATAAGAAATCGTTTGGATTTAAATGTATTTATTATAACTTATATGGCAACCACTGCATGTACTTTAAATATAGCAAACAAAAAGGAGAAGCAATAAAAGATGAGTTTAAATATCCATACTGGACTCAATAAAAGTTAGTACGCAATTTTTTTGAATTTGAACCTTGTACAACCCCAAATCTTTCCATTGCCAACCGGTCACTTTTTCAAAAACTTTCATCTGTCAATGGAAAGATTTTTCATTTTTTTCTATTGCCAATGGAAACTTTTTTGTATATTTGCATCGTAAAACAATACCGATATGATAACAAAACAGTCTCTATTACAGATAGTTTACGAGCAAAATAGAGTAAAAACAGATGTGACAATACCACGTCGAATAGACCCGAAATTGCTCTCATGTCCAGAAGTGCTGATAATAACAGGCGTCCGCCGCTGCGGAAAATCCACACTTTTGCGACAGATACAGCAACGGAGTGCAGATAGGGATTATTATATAAATTTCGATGACGAGCGTTTGATCAACTTCACTGTCGAGGATTTTCAGACACTCAACGAAGTGTTCTTCTCCGAATTCGGTGAGCAGCACACCTATTATTTCGATGAAATTCAAAATGTTCCGGGTTGGGAACGTTTTGTGGACAGATTGTACACAACGGGCAACAAGGTATATGTCACCGGCAGCAACGCCAAACTGCTGAGCCGTGAGTTGGGTACTCTTTTAACCGGAAGGCACGTAACCATGGAACTCTATCCGTTTTCTTTCCATGAATTCATGTCTTATCGTGGATACGAATACGACAGAAAGGATTTCCACACCACTGCAGGACGTTCGCGGCTGGGCAAATACTTTGCCGAATATCTTCGCGACGGCGGCTTTCCCCAATACCTGAACAACGGTAGCGACATTTTTCTCAAATCACTTTATACCGACATCGTTTTTCGCGATGTTATAGTCCGCAACGGGATAACATCAGAGGCGGCTCTGCGCGAGATGCTTTATTATCTGGCCAGCAACGTAACCCACGTATTTTCATACAATTCCGTTGCCAACAAGATAGGGATAAAAAGTGTGGACACGGTCAACAACTGGATATCATTCCTGGAACAGACCTATATGGTCAGGATTTTGAACAAATACAACTCAAAAGTAGGCGTGCAAATCCGCAGTCCAAAAAAAATGTACTTCATCGACAATGCGCTTGCACAGCAAGTTGGCTTCAACCTGAGCGGGAACAAAGGCCCTTGGCTCGAAAACGCTGTCGCCGTGGAACTTCAGAGACGCAACTCGGATTTCTACTACCACAGCAACGGACACGAGTGCGACTTTATTTTAAGAAATGGTTTCGCGGTAACACAGGCCATACAGGTAGCATTGTCTTTGGACGACGAGGATACACGCAAAAGGGAATTGGACGGAGTTCTCTCGGCAATGGAAGCATATAATTTGAAAGAAGGACTAATAATAACATTCGACACTCGTGCCACCATCACCCCCTCCCCCGACAAAACCATTGAAGTCCTGCCTTGCTGGCAGTGGATGCTTGAACAATAATTTTTTCACCAAAACAATAAACCCATGAAACGCCTACTGTTGTTCATTTCTTTCACTTTGCTGGCAGCCAGTGTTTTGCAGGCACAGCAAACCGATTCGCTTTGTGAGGCGAGAATAGAAAAAATGTCAAGGGTGATATCCAACGACAGTATGAAAATTTTCACAAACAAGTGTAAAATTCCAAGAAAACTGAAACGCGCCCTGAAAAAAGAGTTGAAAAAACAAGAACTTTGGGATTTTTGGGAATGTGGCTTTCTACGATTTGCCAATCCCGGTGCCCCATACAGAAGCACTGATGTCGTAATTAATCCCTTTTTAACCAATAGGCAGCTTGTTTTCGGCGGTAAAATGAAAGGCTATTCTTTTATAGTTTACTACAAAGGCGGTCGTGGCAAATCCTTGATTCTGGCTTTTTTTGACAGCAAAACATCCGAGATAACACTGTTTTACCCTTCCAGAGTCCATGATTACACCGAACTGAAACAGGCTTTAAGCGATGGAAAAGTAGAATGTTTTTAATAGGATAAAGGATTGATAATCACCAAAACAATAAACCCATGAAACGCCTGCTGTTGTTCATTTCTTTCACCTTGCTGTCTGCCAGTGTTTTGCAGGCACAGCAGACCGATTCGCTTTGTGAGGCGAGAATCGAAAAAATGTCAAGGGTGATATCCAACGACAGTATGAAAATTTTTACAAACAAGTGTAAAATTCCAAGAAAACTGAAACGCGCCCTGAAAAGAGAGTTGAAAATAAAAGAACATTGGGATTTCTGGGAAGATGGCTTTCTACGATTTGCCAATCCGGGCAAACCATATAATATGGGGTGTCTTAAAAATCCTCTATTACCCGACAGGCAGTTTATTTTCGGCGGTAAGATGAAAGGCTATTCTTTTATAGTTTACTACAAAGGCGGACTTAAAAATTTCTTGGTTCTGGCTTTTTTTGACAATAAATCATCCGAGATAACACTTTTTCACCCTTTTAGAGTCCATGATTACACCGAACTGAAACAGGCTTTAAGCGTTGGAAAAGTAAAATGTTTTTGATTGGATAAACTATTGATAATCAACAAAACAATAAATCCATGAAACGCCTACTGTTGTTCATTTCTTTCATCTTGCTGGCTGCCAGTATTTTGCAGGCACATCATAATGACTGCCCCCTCGGCACACCTCCTTCCACCATAAAAAACGGCTCTCATACTTGGTGCTACGACCATAATAGCATTTACATTCTTGATGACGATGGGTGGTATTGTATATTGAATCACTCTACATGGATAAGGACGATTAATCCCCATCCTGAACTGAGCGACCGCATTGTATTTCTCGATAAAAAAGGGAAAAACTATACCGTTGACACTGCCGGGAAAATAGAACCTTATGTATTTCCACAACCTCTTGGCGAGTTTGTGAAAGCCGGAGTGCAGGAGGTGATTATTGAAACGATTGACGGTGGCTGCATTTTCTCTAAAGGATATACAGTGTCATACATCAGGCAAGACGGCATACTTAAAGAGAACTACAACTACGTAAGTAAATCTTGTCACAGAAAAAGGAAAATGCCTGCCAGCGAAGTGGAACAAGCCCTGCTTAAACTCGGCGAGAGGTACAGCGTATTTCCTACCCCACAAGACTTTGGTTCTCATAAAAAATCCCTCGACTTACATCAAGTTTTTGCAGATGATGACGAACCTCTTTCAACCAGTTTTGTGTCTTATCGTCTGACATTTGTCAATACAGCTGGGGACACGGTACAAATCTGGAATATTGTCGACAGAGACTACGAACTAATTGGCGAATACCATTTTCCATGGCTTCTGCCGATGGTGGTAGATTGTCCCAATGCTTCTTTTGTATCTTACCAGCCATGTCTTTGGCAGACAGTACGAAAACTTATGCCTCGGTCGATGTTTCTACGCAAGCAACTAAGTAACAATACTTTGCACCCGAGAAAATACCACAGCAAATTCTATCTTAAACTCAGAGAAGCTTTCGAAATGACGTTCTACTATTAGCTCGCATTAACAAATCTTTCCATTGCCAACCGGTCACTTTTGCAAAAACTTTCATCTGCCAATGGAAACTTTTTTGTATATTTGCAATGAAAAACACAACGAAACAAATGAAAATTGAATATCAACCTGCTAAACAATAATAATTATGTAAAACAGAAATGAACAAAACAAAATTCACACATCGCACGGTCTTTCGTTTCAGGCGCTACTGTCGGCGCGCCTATGCCGTGTTCAACTCGCTGAAGCGCGAGGTTACCATCGGCCACTTGGCCACTTATATCGCCGACAGGCAACTGCACAAATCCGTTGCCCTTTGTGCCGTTGCGTTGTCCCTGTCCTTCTGCGAGGAGGCCATGGCCCAGAGTGGGGACGAAACGGGTGCCATTACTTTGCCCGAAGTACGCGTGGTGCTCTCCACCGACACCCTTGCAGGCAACCCTTATCCGGCGGCGGTGCTCACCGCTGACGATTTCCAAAACACTTCGGTCCGCTCGGTAGGCGAATTGCTTGCCTTGCTCCCCGGCCTCGACCTCCGCAGTCGCGGCGCCAACGACGTGCAGGGCGACCTCTCCGTCAACGGCGGCACTTTCGACCAGATGGTGGTGCTGCTCAACGGCATCAACCTCACCGACGCGCAGACCGGCCACCACAACCTCGACATGCCTATCGACATATCCATGGTGGAGCGGGTGGAGCTGCTCACGCCCTCGCAGCTGATGGCACGTGGCATTGTGTCGTTTTGCGGAGCGGTGAACATAGTAGTGTCGGATGCCTATTGCGACAGGCTTTTGGCCGAAGTGAGCGGCGGCAGCTACGGTACTGCCAAGGCTTCGGTGCTGGGTACCAAGACCTTAGGTCCGTGGGCCACGACGCTGGCGGCGTCATACAACCGCAGCGACGGATATATGCGCAACACCGACTACCGCCACGGCAGTCTCTTCCTGCAGGCCTCACGTCACAGCCGGAGTTCCGACTGGCGGCTGCAGATGGGAGGTCAGGTGAAGAACTTCGGCAGTCAGGCCTTCTACAGCACCACCTATCCCGACCAGTACGAGGCCACGCGCACCTTCACCGCCTCGGCAAGCAACGTCAGCCGCTGGGGTAGGGTGCGTCTCGAGAGCGACCTCTACACCCGCCTGCACTCCGACCGTTTCGAGCTTTTCCGCCAAGGCTATGCCGAGCCTCCGGAGTGGTACGGCGGACACAACCGCCACCTTTCCGACGTGTCGGGACTGCGTAGCCGAATGCACTATTCCATGGGACACAGCGCCCTTTCGGCCGGAGCCGAGCTGCGGCACGAAGGTATAGTGTCCAACGTGCTCGGCGACTCGCTTTCGGAGTCGTGGCGCCTTTTCGGCAACGAATACCCGAAATCTGCGTCGCGACTGGCGGCAAGTGCTTTCGCAGGATACCAGTTCGCCAAAAACGGATGGCAGGCCGCGGCCAATGTGTTGGCCATGCATAGCAACGTTTTCGGTTTCAACTGGGGCTTTTCGGCCGATGCCGCATACAAGTTCAGCCGCACCACTAGGCTGAGGGCGGCTCTGGCAAGGTCTTACCGCATGCCTTCCTTCACCGACCTCTACTATCAGAGTGTCAATCAGGTGGCCAATCCCGACCTCAACGGCGAAAAGGCGTGGTCGGGAGAGTTGGAGTTGCGTTATTCGGGCCATAAGGCCACAGCCTCGGCTACTGCTTTCTACCGCTCTGGTACCGATATCATCGACTGGGTGCGGAATCCCGACGAGGAGGTGTGGTATTCGATGAACCACACTGCCGTGGATGCCTTCGGCGCCGACTTTGCGGCAAGCTACACGCCCAGAGGCTTTGTCCATGCCCTTGGTTGCGGATATTCGTATTGCGACATAGCGCAGGACGCGGGCGAGATGATTTCCGGCTCGGTGCTCGACTATCTGCGGCATAAAGCACTGGCATACATTGTGTTTGCCCCAACGGAAAAACTGCGTCTGAAAATCGACGCCACCTACCGTTACCGCCAAGGCCACTATGTAGCCGACGACGGCAAGGTGTGCGATTACGGCGGCGTTATGCTGCTCAACGCAAAGTTGGAATACTGCATAAAAACCGTTACCCTTTTTGCCGAAGGGCATAACCTTGCCAACAGCTCTTACCGCGACCACGGCGGAGTGCCGCAACCCGGCATTATGCTCTACGCCGGAGTCAGAGTCGGACTCGGAAATA
>JAEENM010000032.1 GCA_016283745.1 Bacteroidales bacterium
CGCTTCGCTATCGAAACATCCACTGGATGTTTCTTCATCTCCGACACATTTGGAATATTGTATTTAACTAACATATTATCTCTTTATTTTCACTCCCGTGGTGGTAATGCTCGCCACAATGTTGCCTACCGCATCAGTGACAGAAATCTGGTAGTGACACACGGTGTTGCCCTCTTTCACGGGCTTTGCCTCGGCAAAAAGGGTGTCGCCCTGAGGCTGGGCCACAAAAACAATGTTGCTCGCCGACGAAACTGTGTTCAGCTCGTCCATATTAGCGGCGATGGCGAAAGCGAAATCGGCCAGAGTGTAGATAGCACCGCCCATAACGGCTCCCATGGCGTTGCGGTGCCGCGCATCGACCTGCAGTTTGCACTTGGCGTAATGCACATTGGCCTCAACAATCTCTATGCCAGTGGTTTGTGTGGCATACAAATCCTTGCCGAAACGCTCGTTGGCAAGTTTCAGAAATGTGTCGCTATCACTCATTTACGGTTGCAACAAGTTGTGACAGTTTGTTATACAGCATTTTCGACACTTTCACCAACGGCAGACGCACCGCGCTGGACTCGATAATGCCTTGTATCTCGAGTGCGGCCTTCACCCCGCTGGGGTTGCCTTCCTCGAAAAGTGCGTTGGCGATAGGCAGCAGCTGACGGTGGATTGGCAGTGCTTTCTTGAAATCGCCTTTCAGACAGTAGTTCACCATCTGCGACATTTGTTTAGGGAACGCGTTGGCAACCACGGAGATAACTCCCGTAGCGCCGAGCGACATCATTGGCAGTGTTAGGGCGTCGTCGCCGGAGAGGACGGAAAAACCGTCGGGTTTGTTGTTCAAAATGTTCATTATCTGGGCCATATTGCCCGAAGCCTCCTTCACAGCCACTATGTTAGGGAATTCCTCGGCGAGTTGCAGTGTGGTTTCGGCGGCTATGTTACAGCCTGTGCGTCCGGGTACGTTATAGATTATCATCGGCACGGGCGACACTTCGGCCAAACGTTTGTAGTGCATGTAGATACCGCGCTGCTGCGGTTTGTTGTAATAAGGTGCCACGGAGAGTATTCCGCTTATGCCGGTGAAATCGGTTTTCTGTATGGTGTCGGCGATGGCGGTGGTGTCGTTGCCGCCGATGCCCATAACCACGGGCACACGGCCGTTTATCATCTCAAGGATATTCTCCGAAAGGGCAAAACGCTCTTTCTGCGAGAGTGTGGCCACTTCGCTTGTGGTGCCGAGCATCACGATATAGTCCACTTTGTTTTCTATAATATTGTCTATCAGCCTTTCCAAAGTGCTGAAATCGATGGTGCCCTGTTTGCGGAACGGTGTTATCAGGGCCACCCCTGTGCCGGAGAATTGGTTTTTCATTTTACTAATTATTTTCTAACGTAATCAGATTCAAATAATAAAGCACCTGCTTGAGGAACGACTTGATGTCGTCGTCGATGTTGTCCATACGTATCAGCAGGTCGAAATATTTCTCGTTGTCCTCTTTGTCGCGCGAAATTTTGAAGTCGGCCATTGTCTTAAGCGACACATATTGCGAGAAAAAATCGGGATTTTCGATGGTGTCTATCAGCATATCGAAATGCTGGTTGAGGAAATTGCCCACGGGGTAGTTTTTCGGCACGCCCCAGAAGTCCACATCCTCGGCATTAAAGAGTATCACCGAGGTGTTGGTGATGATGAAGTCGAGCTCCTTCTGCTTCTTACGTCCGAGCAGTACCATGTCTTTGCCGCGTTTGGCGAGTTCAGTGGCGAATTTGTTTATTATTTTCCACGAATGTTCGTCCTCCACGTCGAAAATCATGGCAATGCGTTTGGCGGTTTGCAGGTTGTGGATTTTCTTGTTGCGTGTGAGTTGTAGCTGTTGTTTGAGCAGCCGTTTCTGTCGCAGTTTTTTTATTGTGTCGAACATAGCAATGGGTTTAGTTGGTGGTTTATAAATCTAGAGTCAGTTGTTTGTCCAAAGTAAACGATTTGCGGTGATAAGGTGTTATGCCACAGCGTGCTATAGCTTCGTAATGCGCCTTTGTGGGGTAGCCTTTGTTCTTGTCCCAGTGGTAGTCGGGGTATTGGCAGTGAAGTTGTTCCATATATTCGTCGCGGTGGGTTTTGGCAAGTATCGAGGCTGCGGCGATGGACATATATTTGGCGTCGCCTTTCACCACGCACATATAGTCGATGCCTGTCTCGTTGCGGAAGCGGTTGCCGTCGATGAGCAGGAACTGCGGACGTACTTTCAGCTGTTCCACTGCCATGTTCATCGCATGGAGCGAGGCCCACAGAATGTTCATCTTGTCAATCCCCTCGTTGTCGATGCTGCACACCGCCCAAGCCACGGCGTCGTGTTCTATAACCTGACGCAACTCCCTGCGCTGCTTTTCGTTAAGCTGCTTGGAGTCGTTGATAAGCGGGTTGTCGTAATCGGGAGGCAACACCACAGCGGCAGCAAAGACGGGACCCGCCAAGCAGCCGCGCCCGGCCTCGTCGCATCCGGCCTCAATCCTGTCGTCTGTGTAATGCTTCACCAACATACGTTTAACAACTAACTGTCTGTCAATAAATTTTTGTTTTGCCTTTGGCACAAAGCCAATCTGCAAATATACTTTTTTTTTTTCAAAAACCCAAATATGCGTTCACATACACCGCCGCCAAGAACAACACGAAAACCACGTTGCACACCTTGGGCTTTTTACGCAGCATGAGAAAGAGAGTGGGCAACATAAACGCCATCGGTATGGCATAGTTCTGCTGGTTGGCGGGAAGCACTATGTCGTAAATCGAGAACAACACGCCTACAAGCAGCAGAAACAGCAACACAGTGGCCTTTTTGCGGTAGATAATCACTTTCTGCGACAGTCCGCCCAAAATGGCACCCGCCGACACCAAGGCAAACAGCGCAAAAGCGGCGCCGCAAACGAGCCGCACCGTCTGCGACAGATTGTATGTTATCGAAAAACGGATGGCCTCGGTGGAGAGTTTCTGCAAAACCACATCCAAACTGTCCGCCAAATAATAATAGGCGAAGAGTGCGAAAAACGGAGCTATGAAACCCAGCAGCAGCACCAGCCATTCGCGCCAGTAGTAGAGCTTGTAAACCACAAAAGTGATTATCACGAACAGCAGCATAAACACCGACGGAAAATAAAATAGAAAGGCCAGCGCAATGCAGAACGAGGCGTTGAACACCTTTTCGTAAGAATGCTCCTGGTTGTAGCAGTTGATAATGTTGTGAAGGGCTATCAGCAAAAAGATGTTCGAGAAAAGCAGCGGTGTGAAGGTCTGGTTGGCCACATCGGCGCCCATCAACAAAATGTAAGCAAATGTGGGAAAGAGTGTAGTACTGTGTATCAAGTTGTTAGATACCAGAATATGGTTCAGATAAAAGCCTTCGGCAATTACCAGAACAAAGGCGATGATGACAGCAATCAAAGGATAACTTAAAGCAAATGACTCCAAATAGCTGTACAGCAACGAGTAAGGCTCCGACGCAACCGCCGTATTAGCTGAAAAGAACAGACTCTTACCCCACAGTGCGATGGAGGCGACGGCAATAAACGCCATCTGCTGAATGTAGTCCTTTTTGAAAACGTCTATAATCATCGTCGTTGGTTTTTATCTTGCGATGACAAGTTTTGCCGTGCCGGAGAACGTTTCCGAGCTCACCCTTACTATGTACATACCTTGACTTAGGTGCGACACGTCGATAGAATTACTTTTCAACACGCTGTTCATCAGCAGTTTGCCGTCAAGACTATAAACCTGTGCTTTAAACTCCCCGTCGGTGCCGCAATTCACATACACCGTGCCTTTGGCGGGATTGGGATAGAGCGCTATCTTGCCAGAAACGGCATCGGGCTGCTGTATGGAGACTGTTTCCAAAGCCTTTTTCACAGCGGCATAAGCGTTGATTTTGCCATAGCCCCAGCGGACACTGCAGTTGCCGTTAAGGTTGCCCGTCATATTGTCGGTACGGGCGGTGGTGATGATTATGTCGCGCACCTGATCCACAGTAAGATAGGGATTTGCCTCGAGCATAAGGGCCACCACGCCTGTTACCGTGGGCGATGCCATCGATGTGCCGGACAGTCCGGTAAAATGGTAAGGACGCGTGCGGTACATCACCGTGGTTACGGGATTGATGACATCGGCGGTGTAGGAGTTTGTAGATGACACCACACCCACTCCAGGAGCCGAAATCTCCGGTTTGTTGGGGTTTGTCATTGTGGGGCCGAAACTGGAAAACGATGCTGAGTTGCCCACCACGTAAGAGCTGTCGCGAAGATTCAAACGGTCGGCGTAGTGAGCTGCCACTGTTATGCACTTGTCGGCAATAGTAGGCTCGCTGAGACCGTATTTGCGGTCGCCGCCTACATAGCCGTCACGACCTTCGGCAACGAAAGGCACTCCTGTGTTGCCGGCGTGGTCCTTTTTGTTGTAAACGTTCCACAAATGAACTGTGTCGCCCAGTTGTGCGGTAACGAAAAGATGCACCTTCAAGCTGCTTTTGTCGATATTCATAAAAGCGTAGGGACGACCGTTGTTCACATTGGCCGATTCCATAGCCACATCGTAATGAACAGTGTCTGTGCCTATTATCAAAGTGGTGTCGAAATAGAAAACGCTCTGGTTGGTCTCAAAAAATGGTGTGGGAACAAAAACGCTGTCGCCCGAGCTGAATGCCAGTCGCACTTTGAAACTGCCTCCTACATTTCCCCAAGCGGAAATGCCTTCCCCCACACCGGCATTGTCAAACTGCACCACAGAGCGAAGGGTGTCGGGTAGCGAATCAAAAACTTTCATAAGGTGGAAATTGACATCACCGTTGTTTCCTGCGCTCGAAACAAATACAACCCCGCTGTCGGCGTATGAATTGATGGCCTGACTCATAAGCGAGGTGCCGTCGTTGGCTCCGAAGGAGTACATGCCCCAGCTCATATTCACCACAAGGCGTTTGCCCGCCTCCTTGGCCTGATTTTTAAGCCAAGCGAAAGCGTCGAGGGCACCGGCCTCGTTCAGTTTGAACGACACAAACATAAGATTGGCGTCGGGTGCCATGCCTTTGAATTTTGTTCCACAGCCTGAGCCTGCCGCTATGCCGGCCACGTGCGAACCGTGGGTCGAGTAGTTGTAAACGCCCGGGGTATCGCATTTGGCGTCGAGCATAGCCTCTTTGGTGACCAATTCGGTGCCGTAGCCGAAACCCGCTGGAGCGGGACCCGACAGCTTGAACTGATCCCATACCTTATATATACGGTACACGCGGCGTGTGGAATCGTAGTAATTGGGGTTTGTGTAGTCGAAACCCCAGTCGGTGATGCCTATCAGCACATTTTTTCCAGTGTAGCCTTGTGGCAGGTCCAGACCTTGCTGTACGCTGTCGGCGCGGGTGTCGAAACGGCTGTTGTTCAATAGCGGATACACCGGGCGGGCAAGGTCGTACTGCAGAATGTCGGCGTTGGACTCAAGGATGTCGAGCTTATCCACAGGCACACGCATCGTCACTATATTGCCGACCTGCGATCCTGTTTTAATGCCATATACATAGAATTCCTCTTTCTCGAAGCGTTGCGACACTTTGGCCACCACGCTCACGAACAACGTCTCCCCTTCCTTGCTGGGACTGAATTTTTGCATAAAGGCGTTGTTTTCCCATGCCTGCACACTCTTTTCCTTCGCCACCTGGGAGCGGAATATCTTTGTCTCCAAACCGCATTTGTTCTGTGCCTGCAAGGCCACCACAGCCGCACACATCACGGCCAGTATCGCTATTTTTCTCATATTTATTATTGTTTAAAACAAACTGCAAAGATACGAAAAAAAAATTGAATAGTGAATGGTTTTGTTGTCGATTAGTTTTGTAGTTTAATTGTTCGGCTGACTTTGTGGCATTTACATCTTTGCATAAAAAAGAGCGGCCTTACGGCCGCTCCCAATTAAAATCTAAATATTATGAAAAAATCAATTTCTCATTACTGTTCGTAAACCTTCAAGTCGTCCATCGGTTTGTTGAGGCTGACATAGATGTGTTTCAGGCCGCGCAGAGCCTCGGCATATCTCTGGACAAGCTCACGAGTGGATTTGTCGTTGATGTCGAGCGATTTTTTGTACATCTTGATAGCTTCCTCGAACTCAACCTTGGCCTGTGCAAGTAGCTCGTCGTATTTCTCTGTCTGGTCAAAGGGCAGTGCATCGGCCTGCTGTTTGATATCAAAGCCTTTGTTGAAGTACAGACGGCCCAAGCCGTTGTAAACCATCGGGTTGTTGGGCGAAATTTCGAGAGCATGGTTGAACTCTTTCACTGCTGTCTCGTAATCCATCATATCGGTGTAGATGTCGGCCACACTGCTCAGAAAGTTGGAACGCTGTGCAGGATCCTGGATAGTTGCGGATTTTTCGATAGCTTTGTTTGCGTAGCTTTTGGCGTTATCCATATTTTTGGCACCTGCGCTCACTTTTGCAGCGAGGATATAGGAGCTGAGGTCGTCGGGCTGGTTTTCGGTGAAAGTCTTTGCCACTTTCATAGCCTCAACGGTATCTTTGTCGTTCAGATAAATTGTCACCAACGACTGATACACGTAAGCTTTGTCGTATTTGGCCTTTACAAGGGGTTTGTAAAATTTCACACATGACTTGTTGTCGCCGATGGCTCTTGCTGCGGCACCACCAATAAAGCGGGCGTAGTTGAGACTAGCCTTGATGTCTTTGTCGTTGGTGGCTCCGGCGCTTTGGAAAATCTTCACACCCTTGTCAACTTTGGCGATACACGATTTGTAGAGGGGGTTGGCCACGGCTGTGTCGTTGCTTTCTCCGGCTTTTTCGTAGTCAGCGTAAGCCTCTTCGATAAAACGACCGGCAACGGTTTTGAAAACGGCGTTGTTCAGGTCGATGATCGATGCCTCTTTCTCGGTGTTCAGCTCTTTGCTCTTCAGAGCGGCCTCGTAGGCGATGTCGGCCCAGTTGGCGGGGGTCACCTTCTGGTGTTTGGGTTTGTCGCTTTCGCCCAGACGACAATAGATAAGGCCTTTCCAAGCCCATACTTCAGCGTTGTTTTTGGTGCTTTCGTCTTCGCAGGCTGCGTCGATTTCTATTTTAGCCTTGTCGTAGTATCCTTTTTTGGGATTGGCGTAGTTCTTTGCGTTGTCCAGTCTCAACTGTGCGCTGGCGCTGAGCGCAAAGGCGGCAAGTGCTATTATTACTGCTATTTTTTTCATCTTTTTGTGATTTAAATTGTTTCTACTTTAATATTTTGCTTATTTGTAACTTATTATGTGTTTATCTTATTGTGCGATGCTTTTTACTGTTGGTCGGTGGCTTCGGCCTCAGGGGCTTCGTTCTCGGCTTCAGGAGTTTCCACAACGGGATTTTCAGCGTTTTCGGCAGTGCCTTCGGCGGCCTCGGCCTCTTCCTCGGTGTGTTCCACTTTGGTGATGGAGGCTATGGAGTCGTTGCCGCGCAGGTTGATAAGGCGCACGCCCTGGGTGTTACGTCCCATCACGCGGAGGTCGGCTATACGCATACGGATAAGCACGCCCGACTTGTTGATAATCATCAGGTCGTTGTCATCGGTGACGTTCTCGATGGCCACTATGCCGCCGGTCTTGTCGGTGACTTTCATGGTCATAACGCCCTTGCTGCCACGGTGGGTGGGACGATAGCCGAGGTTCTTCTCCGGCTCATATTTCAGCTGCGAACGTTTGCCGTAGCCGTTTTCGCTAACCACAAGGATATCCTCGTCTTCGCTGTTGGTGCACAGCATATTGATAACGGCGTCGTCCTTGTCTTCCAACGAGATGCCTTTCACTCCGGAGGCTCCGCGTCCCATCGGACGGAACTCGTCCTCCATGCAGCGCACCACTTTTCCTTGCCGCGAGGCAATGAGAATCTGGCTGTTGCCGTTGGTGAGTCGTGCTTCGAGCAGCTCGTCGCCGTCGCGCACCGTTACGGCTATGATACCGTTCTGTCGCGGACGGGAATAGGCCTCCAAGGTGGTCTTTTTGACGATACCGTTCTTGGTGCACATTATAATATAGTTATTCTTGAGATAATCCTCGTCGGAGAGGTTAAGCACGTTGACGTAGGCTTTCACCTTGTCGTCGGGGTCGATACTGATAAGGTTCTGTATGGTACGGCCTTTGGAGTCTCTTGCCCCTTCGGGAATTTCGAACGCCCTGAGCCAGAAGCACTTGCCTTTCTCTGTAAAGAACAGCAGGTAGTTGTGGTTAGTGGCGGTGAAGATATGTTCCACGAAATCCTCGTTGCGCACCGAGCTGCCCTTTGCCCCCACTCCGCCGCGGTTTTGTATACGGTATTCGTTGAGGAGGGTGCGTTTCACGTAGCCGAGGTGCGAGATGGTGATAACCACGTCGCTGTCGGGGATGGTGTCCTCTATGCGGAAGTTCGACGAAGCGTATTCGATGCGGGTGCGGCGTTCGTCGCCGTATTTGTCGCGGGTTTCGATAAGTTCGGTCTTAATAACGCCCATAAGGACGCTGTGGTCTTCGAAAATCTCTTTGCAGCGGGCTATTATCTTGCGGAGATCTTCGTCTTCGGCCTCCAGTTTCTTGCGTTCCATGCCGGCAAGCTGGCGCAGACGCATCTCCACGATGTAGCGTGCCTGAGTATCGGTGAAACCAAATTTCTCCATCAGGGCGTTGCGAGCATCGTCGACAGTTTCGGAGGCGCGTATGGTGTTTATCACCTCGTCGATGATGTCGAGGGCTTTGAGCAGACCTTCGACGATGTGCAGACGTTCCTCGGCTTTGGCCAGTTCGAAACGTGTGCGGCGTGTCACCACGTCAATGCGGTGGTCAACGAAATGACGAATAAGGTCCTTGAGGGTGAGCAGCACAGGACGGCCGTTGACAAGAGCTATATTATTGATACTGAAGGAGCTCTGTAGTTCGGAATATTGGTAAAGTTTGTTGAGAACCACTTTTGCCACGGCGTCGTGTTTCAGCTGGTAAACCACGCGGATGCCGCTTTTGTCGGATTCGTCGCGGATGTCGGAGATGCCGTCGATTTTGCCTTCTTTCACAAGTTCGGCCTGACGTTTCACCATCTCGGCTTTGTTAACCATATAAGGGATGGTGTGTGCCACAATCACGGGACGGCCTTTATGGTCTTCCTCGATGGTGGTCTCGGCGCGGAGCACCACACGTCCGCGGCCTGTCTCGTAGGCCTCGCGCACACCGTCGTAGCCGTAGATAACGCCGCCGCCCGGGAAATCGGGGGCTTTGATATGCTGCATCAGCTCGTCGGTAGTGATTTCGTCGTTGTCGATAAAGGCTATGCAGGCGTTTATCGCCTCGGCAAGATTATGGGGAGCCATATTGGTGGCCATACCCACGGCGATACCGGCTGCGCCGTTCACCAAAAGGTTGGGGAAACGTGTGGGCAGCACCACGGGTTCTTTGCGTGAGTCGTCGAAGTTGTTCTGGAAATCAACGGTGTCCTTGTCGATGTCGGCGAGGAGTTCGTTGGAGATTGTCTCTAGTCTGGCTTCGGTGTAACGGTAGGCAGCGGGGCTGTCGCCGTCGATGGAGCCGAAGTTACCCTGACCGTCGACCAAGGTGTAGCGCATCGACCACGGCTGTGCCAGTCGCACAAGGGCGTCGTACACGGAGCTGTCGCCGTGGGGGTGGTATTTACCGAGCACGTCACCGACGATGGTGGCGCATTTTTTGTGCGGCGAGCTGTGGACGAGGCCAAGTTCGTTCATCGAGTAAAGTATGCGGCGGTGTACGGGTTTGAAGCCGTCTTTCACATCGGGCAGAGCCCTCGACACTATCACCGACATTGCATAGTCGATGAAAGAGGTTTTCATCTGCGATTCAATATCTACTCTGACAATTTTTTCGTTCTCTACGTGCATCTGTCTATGTATGTTTAGTGCTTTGTTTCTTAATAGTTTATGCTATCACGCGATTTTTTATAAAGTATTGCAAAAATACGAAAAAAAAATGAATTGTGCAAGTGATTTTTTCACTATTTCGGCATTTGTGCCACATGTTTTTTCCGACCGACGTTACTGCTGGAATTTCAGACAGTTATCCACCGGATTGGCGTAAATGTGAAGGAAAATATTTTCTATATCCTCGTGGTGCGGGAATTCCAACGCAAGTATACCGGAGTGCATATATTCTTCGAAGTCTTTCTTCTGACCGGCTGTATAGCGGTCGGCGAAACGGTTCGAGGAGTGCAATATATCGTGGGCTATATAGTTGGTTTTAAAGAGCTTGTAGTTGCTATATATGCGTTCGTCGATGATGTCGGCAAGATGGGTGAATTTCTCGTTTTTCTCGAAAGTGTCGCAATATTCGAGTTCCTCGCGGGTGATGGGTTTTGCAACAACGAACTCCACATCGCCTTTCTGCTGCATAAATCCTTTCATTATGCTGTTCATATCCTCGTTTTTGCCTTTCATATATTTCTGATAGGTAGAGACATACATCTCGGCGGCTTTGAGGAAATCGCAGGGGTCGTATTCGTACGAAACGGCCACGGGATTGATTTTCAGTTCGTCCATGCTTTCCACGAAATTGCTGTTGCCGCTGAGGGAGAACATCTTGAGCACTCCCACCTCGGTTTTGTCGTTGCCGTCCTTGGTACGTCCGTTGCGCTGGGCTATCCATATCGACTGATGCTTTTGGGTAACGACATAACGCATATAGTTGGACACCTTGACGGAATTGTTGTAGAAATCGCGGGCGCTGCCTTCGCGCAGTATCGGCACCATTTTGTTCACTTTGCAGAAGTCGGCGATGAAGTCGGACTTTATGAGGTTGTCGCCGAAAGTAATCTCCGACGATTCGATACCTTTCTTGAGAAAGGCGATGTTGAGCACGGCCGGGTCGAGCACTATGTCGCGGTGGTTGGAGACAAGCACATGCTTCGGCTCGTTGCCCATCTCCTCTATCCCTTTGCAGGTAAAGGATGTCATGGAATCGGCAATGATATTGTCGACAACCCTCATAACAACCCTGTTCTGGAATTCGTCGATGGTTTTGATGCTGAGGAGTCGTTCGCGGCATTCGAGGATGTCCATATCCGGGAAGAAAATCTTGGACAACATCGGAAACCAATGGGTGTTTACCATTCGCCGCATGGCAGCGGGCACTTCCGAGTCGTGAAACGGACGCAAATCTTCGAAATCAAAAGTGTTGTTCATCTATATGTTTTTGTTATTTTTGACAATGACAATATACTTTAACGTGTTAGTTGCGATTTTATTTTGTGGTTCGGGGATTTTATCCCCGTTTGTATTCTTTTTTTGTTCTCCGCTCCCTTCGGTCGCTATCAAAACATCCTCTGGATGTTTTTTCATCTGGGTTATTAAGATCATGTGTCTCCGACACATTTTTTATAAAGAATTTAGTAATCATTTTATTAATGCAGGTTCTTGTTGGCTGAGGCAATGGAAGCTGCCCAAGCCCCAGATGATGTCGGTGCTGTCGATGGGCACTATGGTGCGGCCGGGGAAACACTCTTCGAGTATCTGGCATGCTTTGTCATCAGCTTTGCAGCGGTAGGCGGGAACCACCACCACGTTGTTGGCCACGTAGAAATTGGCATACGATGCTGGCAGACGTTGGTCGTCCCACACAACACGCTCGGGCATAGGCAGTTCCACCACCGTGGGCTGTTTGCCGCTGGCCAGACGTATCTTGTTCAGGGTTTTGAGGTTCTCCTGCAACGGTGCGTAGTTCTCGTCGTTGCGGTCGGCCTCCACGGCGGTGACAATGGTGTCGGCGTTGCAGAAACGCGACAGGTCGTCCACGTGTCCGTCGGTGTCGTCGCCGTCGATGCCGTCGCCAAGCCATATCACGTTGTCAACACCGTAGTAGTTGCACAGGTATTCCTCAATCTGTTGCTGACTGAGATGGGGATTGCGGTTCTCGTTGAGCAGACACGAGGTAGTTGTAAGCACATCGCCGCAGCCGTTGAAATCCACCGAGCCGCCCTCCATCACTATTCCCGGCTTGAAAACGGGCAGTCCGAGGTAGTCGGCAATCTGTGCGGGGATGAGGTTGTCCAAATCGCAGGGGTATTTTCCGCCCCAAGCGTTGTAGTTCCAGTCCACGACGGCTTTGAGGTCGGGATTGTCGCGGTTGAGCAGAAAGGCCGGACCGTGGTCGCGACACCATGCGTCGTTGGTCGGAAACTGATGAAATACAACGTTTTGCATGTTAGTACCAATGGCACGGAGAGCGGAATCCACTCTGTCGGCCATAGCCTTGTCAAGCACGTTGATATGCACCAACTCATTGTCGGCCAGAGTTTTGATAAAAAGATGATAAGACGGGAAAATCGTCTCTATCTTGCCCGGCCACGAGTTTTCGTTGTGGGGGTAGCTGAGCCATGTGGCCTCGTGATGCTCCCATTCGGCGGGGAAGTAATATCCTTTTAATTCGGAGTTCGGAACTCGGAGTTCGGAATTATTCATTGGCGATGTTTTTTGCGTTCGTTTTTTACAGCTATGTCGCGTCTCTCCGAGACGCATGATTCATTATGTTGTTTTGGCACCACACTGCGAAAATCTGCGATTTTCTTGTATGGTGTTATTAAGGTCATGTGTCTCCGACACATTTTTTGTAACACACACCGTTGTCATTTCAACTTTCAACTCTCAATTATCAATTTTCAATTCTCAACTATAAACTATCAACTAGCTCTCCCATTTTCGTACTGTTGGAGCCTTTTATCAGTATCGTGCAGTTGTCCAGCGGGTTATCAATAAAATATTGTTTTGCGTCCTGCGAGGTGGCGAACCACAACACGTTGTCGGCCAGACCTTTGACAAAAGCAAATTCTTCGCCGACAAACACCATCTTGCTGAAGCCGAAACTCTGCGCCATTGCAACCACATTGCGGTGTTCCTGCTCCGAAGTGGGTCCCAGCTCTTTCATTCCGCCGAGCATCACCACGGCATTAGCACACTGCATCTTGCCGAAATTTTCCACGGCAGCTTTCATGCTCGACGGGTTGGCGTTGTAGCAGTCGAGGAAAAGCTTGTTGTTGGCGGTTTGTTTGAACTGCGAGCGGCTGTTGGTGGGCATATATTCCTCCAAAGCGCGTTTGATGTCGAACAGTTCCACGCCGAAATACTGTCCCACGCACACGGCGGCCATGGCGTTTGGCAAGTTGTAGTCGCCCAAAAGGTTGGTCTGCACGGAGTAAACATTGTCGCCGTTTTCGAAATAGAATTTCATATATGGGTTGGCCCCGACAAAAGCGCCTTTGACGTCGGCAGCGGCCGACTGTCCGTAGGTGGTGCGTGGCATTGCTGAGCTGCGTTCCATAAGGATGTCGTCGTCGGCATTGACAAAAACACGTCCGTTTTTCCCGGCAAGGTAGCGATACATCTCCGTCTTGGTGTTTATCACCCCTTCGAACGAGCCGAAGCCCTCCAGATGCGCCTTGCCGACGTTGGTGATAAGTCCGAAGTCGGGTTCGGCAATACGGCAGAGGAAATCTATCTCGCCCGGGTGGTTGGCACCGGTCTCCACGACGGCAATCTGAGTGTCTAACGGCGTGGTTAGCAAGGTGATAGGCACGCCGATGTGGTTGTTGAAATTGCCTTGGGTGGAGTGTGTGCGGTAGCGTTTCGAGAGTACGGCGGTAACAAGCTCCTTTGTGGTGGTTTTGCCGTTGGTGCCTGTGATGGCGAGCACGGGGATATTGAATTGGCGGCGGTGGTAGGTGGCAAGCTGCTGCATGGTAGCAAGGACGTTATCCACGAGAATGCAGCGGTCGTCGGTGCGGTACTGCGGATTGTCGATTACGCAATAGGATGCGCCTTTTTCCAAGGCGTCGGCAGCAAAGGCGTTGCCGTCGAAGGAATCGCCTTTGAGGGCAAAGAACATAGTGCCACGGCTGATTTTGCGCGTGTCCGTGGTTATGGAGCCGCATTGCCTGAATATTTCGTATATTTCTTTAAGTTCCATATATCAAATACTTACAAAAATTGTGTGATTAGACACATATCGGCAAAAGTACACTTTTTTTTCCGTCTTTTGGTGCTTTTTTACAACACTTTATCCACAGCCGAAGGAAAAAAATGTTGATAACTCGTTTTTATAAGAGTTTGAAATCCAAGTTTTACAAAAAAAAATATCGTTTCCGCAATGGCTTTATGAAACAAAATCTGTTTTTTCTCGAAAAAAAAGCGTAAATTTGCAGTATGATATTTAGTCCATTTTTCAGACAAATAGACATGCAAACAATAAACAACTTATTAATAATCAACAAATTTTAATAAACAATGAAGAAAAAAATTTTAAGTATCTTTCTATTGTTGTCGCTGTGCTTAAGTGTTTTTGCACAGAAAGACACCACATTGGCCAAAGGCTTTGTGAGGTACTGGGTTGGTATGGATACCACAACCAAAAACCTATCCAAGTTAGACACCAATAAAGTAGTTTTGGCAATCAACTGGGCAAATCCTGACACTGCTCTTGCATGGGGTTATGCTTTCTCCACCGACAGTGTTTCGTTGTCCGAAATCATTACAGGTATTTCTAACAAAGACAACCGCCTAACCATTACAACAGAAAACGGCATTGTAAAAGATGTGCTTTTCGAAGAACCTGAAGTTACAAAACTAATCAGTAGCAACAAGGGTTGGGCATTCAATGTGAATGGCATTACCGTTTCCGAAAAATTGGAAAACGTATATTTAAAGCATGGTGATTTCATCAAAATTGGTGATATTGCCGCCGCCGTAGGACAACCAATAGAAGCTGATGATGCTGACTCCATAACTGTAGACACAAACAACATTGTTGCACAAACATCCAACTATGTTTGGCAGACTCCCATACACGCTGTATCTGCATATCAGACATGGTTCCAAGCCCACTTTGTATGGATTATTTTTGGTATCGTAATTCTTGTTGTATTAGTATTCCTTATATATTATCTAAAAAAAGCCAAAGAGCACCCCAAGGGTCTTGTGGCCGCCGCTCTCAGTAACATGGGCGAACGTTTCGGCTATTATATCATGAATGCCGTACTTTTGCTTTTCATTGTTTCAAAATTTGGTATTCCCGACGAAACAGCAGGTGTTATATATTCTGTTTTCTATTTTGGTATTTATGTGTTAAGTTTGGTGGGTGGCATCATCGCCGACCGTACGCAGAACTACAACCGCACAATCCAATGGGGTCTGATAATAATGGCAATTGGTTATGTCGCCCTGTCTATTCCTTTATTTAGCCATGACCCAAACACAGGAATCATTGTTGATAACGACGGCAAATGGTGGGCATACTTGATATTCACATGCTTGGCTCTGCTGTTTATCGCCTTCGGTAACGGTCTGTTCAAAGGCAACCTGCAGGCTTTGGTTGGCCAGATGTACGACAACTTCGAAGCCGAAGCCGCAAAGAAAGGTCCCGAAGCCTTGGCCGAAGCCAAAGACAAACGCGACAGCGGTTTCCAGATTTTCTACGTATTTATCAATATCGGCGGTGTAATAGCTCCGTTTATAGCTCCTCTCTTGAGAGAATGGTGGCTTAAAGCACACGATTTCATCTACAATTCCGACATGTCTGCTCTTGGACACCGCTTTTTAAATAAAAGTTTGGAATATACAGACAAAGATGGAAAACTGATAGATCTGACAGAAAAATTCACTGAAACCTCTCAAAATGTTGTAATGGATCCTTCCCAATTGACAGACCAAACCCAATTCTGCTCAGATTACATTGAGGTTTTCAACCAAGGTATACATTTTTCCTTCATCGCTTCTGTGGCTGCTATGTTCCTCTCGTTGATAATATTCATTGTTAATAAAAAAGGCTTCCCGCAACCAGCTAAGAAAGAAGCCGCTCAGGTAATTGAATACACTGCCGAGGAAAAAGCATCGATGGCCAAGGAAATCAAACAGCGCATGTACGCTCTGTTCGCCGTTCTGGGTATAGCAGTGTTCTTCTGGTTGTCGTTCCACCAAAACGGACAGTCGTTGTCGGTATTTGCGCGCGATTTCGTAGATTCCGAACAAATAGCACCTGAAATATGGCAGGCACTCAACCCGATGTTTGTAATAATTCTCACACCTATAATAATGATTCTGTTTGCATCCTTGGCACGCAGAGGCAAACCTGTTTCCACACCTCGCAAAATTGCTTTGGGTATGGGTATAGCAGGCTGTGCATACTTGTTCCTAATGGTCTTCTCTATTGTATGCAACTATCCTTCGGGCGACGAATTCAGAGCCTTGAATGCCGGACAGATGATGCAATTGGGATTAGCCAAAGCTGCTCCATGGGTGATGATTGTTACCTACTTCTTCCTCACCGTGGCTGAGCTGTTCATCTCTCCGCTGGGACTTTCGTTTGTGTCGAAAGTAGCTCCGCGCCACATGGTTGGCTTGTGCCAAGGCCTGTGGCTGGGCGCCACCGCCATCGGAAACCTGTTCATCTTTGTAGGTCCCATCATGCTCAACGCTTGGCCCATCTGGCAGTGCTGGGGAGTGTTCCTCGCAGTTTGCCTTGTGTCGATGTGCGTGATGTTCGGCATGGTGAAATGGCTCGAAAGAGTTACCCAGTAACACCTAACAGGTATATAACACAAAAGGCAGGCCATTACGGTCTGCCTTTTTTAGTATGAGATGCGGACTAATCCTGCATCGGAGTAATCAAAAAATATCGAGCGATTCGTGATAAAAATAAAACAAAAGGCAAACGGCAATAGCAATTACAAACGAAAGTATCAGATACAATGTTGAATGTTTCCAGAAGAGCCTTTTGTTGGCCATTGCATCGTCCAGAGCGTCGCTGTCGCGGTTGTTTATGGCTTTTTTGACCAAAATGCTGTAGGAGAACATGTTATAGGTTACCGCCACCATCAGCAGAAAGGGCACCAAAAGCAAGAGCAAGGCTGTCAGTTCGATATAATTGAACTTCGGTTCTAGGCCGAAATACAACCACACCAAAACTACGACATTGGCAAACAATAACAGCGCACTGACGACGGCCATAAAAAGCACCCAACCCGCAGTTTTCGACAGATGCCGCTCGGCTTGAGGTGTTACCACTATGTTTCTTTCCTGTGTTTCAAACTGTTGTTCCATGGTGTTTCAAAATTAATTAGCTGTTAGAAAGAATCAACCCAATAAGAATCCCCCAATAAGCTACTGTGTACAAGATATAGATTATCAGCAAGATACCTGCATATTTCGACAAGCTTTTCATATTCCGTGAGGCGTGCTCGAAACGTTCGCCGTCGCAGTTTTCGGCCGCAAGACGCGCGTTTTTCGAATGGCGGAAAAGGAAAATCGCCGGGGCTATGGCTAGCGGCAACAGCACTATGAAGATAGGCAACAGATAAAATCCCAAAATGACGACTGGCGGGATAATCATTACTACCATTATCAGGGAGAGACAGAACATCAAAGGGACATAGAGGCACAGAAACACTATGCCTATTATGGCAAAGATGCGAGACCATTTAGCCGCTCCGGCCAAGCTCTCCACTCCCGCCTCGCGCAGCACAAGCGGCACGGGATTTTCGGGCGTGTTTGGTAATTCCATATCAGATTTTTGCATAATGTTTTTCTTTAATTGGTGCAAATCGAATACTATTATTCTCCTGCTCAGCTTCGCTTCGCGAGATCTCGGTATATCTTTTTTTTATTTTCCTGCTCGTTTCACTCGCGAAATTATGGAAATCTTGAAAATTTGTTTTCGCCTACGGCGAAAGCTTTCAGCAACTATTTTTATCAATTACGCGACCGCTTCGCTTATGCGTGATTTTTGGCTGCACCTCAACATCATCCAAATATATTTGGCTGCTGTGTTCGGTTTGCACAAAAATTATTAATTGTCAATTGTTAATTGTAAATTATTCCGAACTATTCAACATAGAATTCCATTGTGAAGAGACTTCCCATGTACCACGCAAGGCAGATGATATTGCACAGGGTGTAAACGAAATAAAACACGATGAAGCGTTGCAGTTTGTCGATGGCGTTAGTCAGAGCCTCGCCGTCGCTGTTGCTTATTGCATTGTTAACCAAACGTTTGAAGCGTACCGACAGCATCAAAGCGGCTATCGAGAAAGCGCACATCAACAGAGCGGCCACAAATAGGCTGGTACGGAAACCGACGGTGTGAGGGATGGTGAACAAGCTTATGACAATGGCAAATACCGAAAGCACACACATCATCACGCTGAAAATCAGTGCCCAACGCCCTGCTTTTTTCAGATTGTTTGTAGCCTTGTCGTCCAATTCTATCGTATATTTCTGATTAGTAATTTCTTCCATAAGTCATAAGATTTAATAGTTAAACACTATGGTTGTGTCGGCGGAATTTATGCCCGTCACCACCAATATCATTGCCAAGAAAACCGCAACCATAATCACGATGCCGGAGACAAGAAAAAATGTTTTGATGTGTCTTGCCGAGCGCAGCAACGCTTTGGAATTGCCTTTGGACGTTTTTTTCGCTGCAACAGCAAAGCAGAACATAAATGCCGCCGAAGGAACAAGCAGAATCGATGTCCAAAGAATTATAATGCCTGTCATTGCCAAAGTCAATGGCTCCATCTCGATGTCCAGCTCATTGTCCAACAAACCGGACAGTTGTTCTGAAAAGCCACCGAACACATAACCGATTGAATACATCAGCACAATAAGTACGCACTGCGCTATGGCCGCACGGAGCATCGCCTTGCCCGCTTTGGCATAGTTATTCACAAAAGCCTGTCCAATGGTAAATTTCTGTGGCTGAAGCGGTTGATAGAACTGCTCACTCGGCTGTTGCGGCGGCATTTCGGTTATCGTAGTAACCTCATAATTTGTTTCTTCTTCCATAATTTATTATATTTCAATTTATTGCATTAGAACGAGAATCTAACCGTAATACCGCCCTTGGTGGTGGAGTTGGGGTACGAGTTGGAGATGAACGGACGGTTGATGGTGGTTTCGAAGAAGGCACGCACGGTAAGCGACTGTGTGAGGGCGTATTCGGCCGAGAGTCCTCCCGTCCACACTTCGGAACCCGAGGAGATTTGCGAGGTGTTCTGTGCTATCTTGCGTATCTGGCTCTTGTTCTGGTTGTACGACAGGTTGGCCTGTATCACGATGTCGCTCTTGAGGTTGTGGGTTTTCTGTCCGGTGGTGATGGTGAAAGCCACGTCCTTGATGCGGTAGCCCGCTCCGATTGTGAATCCGTCGCGGCTCATCTCGGTAAGCTGGTTGTTGGAGAAGCTGAGCGAGAGCGTGCGGGCGCGCTGGTAGGCGATATTGAACTGGAAGCTGTTCACCATCACCACATCCACTTTCAGGAAGGGGTTGAACTGCTCGGTGAGCTGTATCTGGTCGATGCTCTCCTTGGGGATGAAGTCGTTGGAGGCGTTGAGCACGCTTTCGAAACCGTAGTCGTAACCGTCGATGTTGGCTATGGCCATGTCGGTGGTGTAGTTGCTTACGGTGTAGGTGGAGTTGTAGCGGTGCGAGAGGGAAATGTTGGTAAACCACTTTTTCAGGAATTCCACCTTGTTCAATCCGTTGTATGTAACGCTCCAGTTGGGCAGCGGGAAACCGAGGAAGGGCGAGAATCCCATGCTGTGCACGTCGCGGCCGAGATAGGTGGCGAGGAACGATGTCATAAGCACCTGCTGCGAGTTGGGGCTGTAGCCGCCGGGGAATATAAGTCCGCTGAGGGTGTCGAGGATATACTCGTCGGTATATGGGTCGGGGTTGATGCCCGCCAGACGGTTGGCCACCACTGCCCTATTCTCAAGGAATTGGGCGAAGAGCTCGTCGGCATCGTCGAAAGAGGTACCTATCATACATATAGTTGTGGAATAGGAACCGAAACGTGTGGGCGACAGCGGTCCGTCGATATAGCCGAGGTTGTTGTTGTACTTATAATAATAGGACTCCTGCGAGGTGTAGTTGCGGGTGAAGTTGATGTCGATCTTCAAATCCCTGATAGGCTCTACAACGGCCGTTATTGCAAGTACATCGTTGGTTTTCAGCAGATGCGGGGTGTTAAGCAGTGTGTCTTTCGACAGATAGTCGTTTTCGAGCAGTCCGGCCACTATGTCGCTCTGTCCGCCGAACACAAAGGCAAGTCCAGGCGACCACAGGTTGGAGTTGTCCATACCCAGAAGTGTGGCTTGCGGCATAAAGCCGGGTATCAGAGTGCCTTCAGAGAGGGTGTATTTAAACGAGAAGTTTTTAAGTCCCGTTACCGCACGGATTGAGAAATAGCCCACTTCGCGCATTATCTCAAGGAATTTGTTCTCTTTCAGCGAATCGGCCACGGTGTCGTTCTTGGTCTCGAGTTCTTTTTTGTCTTTATCCTTGCCACCGTCCTTATCTTTTTTATCTTTGCCTTTGTCCTTGGGGTTCCCCTTATCTTTTCCTTTGTCTTTACCCTTGTCCTTATCCTTGGCGTTGGGGCCGTTACCCCTGCCGAAACGGTCGTTGCCTTTTCCTTTTTCGTTGGCATTCTTGGGCTGGTAGGCTTTCTTTATGAATTTGAACTTGTCGTAAAGGGTTTTCATCGTTCCGTTAACGGTAGCCGTAACTATGCGGGTGTTCTCGATAGTGTTGCCCAGACTCTCCGTCGATGGCGTGCTGCCGGTGAACACGTATGTGGATTTGTACGTCAGCGGCGTGCGCAGGAAGTCGAGGTACGGAAAACGCTCGATGGGGAAATCCCACGTTACCGAGAGGTTTTGCGAGAAGTTGCGCATCCGTCCGAACTCCAGAACGCTCTGCCATACGGAGTCGTTTTTGGTTTTGGTGTCGATTTTGCCCATAGGCTCCTCCACATCGGCGTTGGCGTTGGCGTCGTACTGCAAACGCAGGGTTTTGGAGAAATCGTATTGCAGGTTGTACACACGTTCCCACGTAAACTGCTTGTAGTAAGTGGGTTTGATGATGATGTCGCCGGCGCTCTTGTTGCGGAGCTTGGTTTCCTGGAAATCGCGGAACACCTCGGTGCGGAACGACATGCTCTTGGGCTGGTAATAGAAATTGAGCTCGCGTATGAATTTCAGGTACTTGCTCTTGAAGAAGTCTATCTTGTCGAAAGGCTTGAACTGTTTCGGTGTAACGCTGAAATTGTAGGTAAAGCCGCCTCTGTGCTGTTTTTTGTCGTAGTATTCCACATCCACGTCCGACTGGTTTTCGCCTGAGAAGGCGTAGGAGAAGTTGAAGTTCTCTATCTCGTAGAAATGAGGTGTCTTGGTGGCGGCCTTGCCGGTGCGTTCCTTGTGCAGATTGACAAGGTTGATGTTGGTGCGCGAGAGGTGCTCGCGTGTCATGTTGCGAATGGAGTCGCGTTCCTCGCGGGTAAGGTACGAGCGTATGTCGCGACGCAGGTTCACGTCGGGGTCGAGGGGGTTGTATTCGGGGGTGCCTATCTTGGTGGAGTGGTCGAAATGGAAAGGAATCTTCAAGCCCCAGTCTTCGGGCAGGAATTTGTCGAGGTCGACGTTCAGAGCCACTTCGACATTGACATCGTTAAGTCCGTCCAAGTCGCTGACATTCTGTTCCAACGAGCCGAAACGCGACGAGGTGTAGGCGCCGTAGAGCGAGAGGTCACCAATGTCGGCGAGATTGGTGCGTGCCAACGCCATTGCGGCGACACCGCTCTTGCGGCTGAAATCGCCCAAGCGCAGCTCGTTAATCCACACTATTGCCGACTTCGGAAGCATGTCGTTGCCGTCGCTGATACTCTGTTTGCGCGGATTGCGCACGCCTATCATTATAACCTTCACCGCACCGATGTTGGGAGTGCCGAGCACGGAATATTTCTTGCTTCCGTCGTATTCGAAATAGATGTCGTTTTGCGAATATTCGGTGTTGCCCGAACGTATCTGCTTGTTGCGGTTTTCCTTCACTCCCACCAGTTTTTCGAGGTCTATCTCCACGTTGTTTTCTTCGGGCCATATTACATCGTCCTCGCTCATGCCGGTGCCCCAAGGTGTGAGTTTCAGCGGAAGCTCGTACTCGTAGTAGTTTTTGGTAAAGTCGTTACCCAAACGGACAAACAGCGTCAGGTCGCCGTCCTTGAGGTTGTCGGTCTCGTTGAGTTTCTCGGCGTGGGCGAACATCTTTAGCGAACCGAAATAACGCAGGTCGTAGGCGGCGTTTTTGTAAATGGCTCGGGCGTCGCCGGAGGCAAGTTCCTCGATTTCGAGCTGTAGCGACTGCTCGTTCATCTGATAGTACGACGAGTTGCTGTACCACTCCTCGCGGTCGATTCCCGGAGGCAGCACGTAAGGCACGGGCGAGCGGTAGCCGTTTTCTTCGATGTTCACCGTGGAGGTGGTGAATTTGGTATTGGCGTCGCCGCCGGTGGGTATGTCGCCCGGCTCGTAGAGGTCCTGGTCGTATTTGCGCCAAGTGCCGTAAACAAGCTCCAGAGTGGCGAAACGCAGTATTATGGGCTGGTCGAACTCGCGCATGAACATACGCATGAAACGTATCGACTGATAGCCTTGTATGCTTCCCACTTTCTTTTCGGGATTACGCACAGGAATCCTGAACTGGTACCATTTGCAGGTTGTGGTGCTTCCGTCGGGGAGTTTGATATTCTGAGCTTCCTGAATATCAGTGATATAGTTCTGGCCTATGACCATATTCTCCGGCCGCAGGTCGATGCTGTACTGGTAGTAGTTCTCGCTTTCGCTGAGGGTGTTGTCGTTGTTGATATCCTCGCCGTTGGGATACGAGGTTGCGGCTGTGGGATAGTCCTCGCCGCTGCTGCCCGACGGTGCCGAGTTGCCTTCGGCGTTGTTGTAGTATTTGTAACGGTCGTTGATTTTCACGTTGGCGTTGTCGTAACGCGTGCTGCGGAAATAGGTGAAGTCATCTGCGGAGGGGTCGTTGTAGGCGTTGAGGTAGGCTGCCGACGTGGTTCCGAAACGCTGTGCCAAAGCCTGTATGTAGGAGTCGAAGAAAGAACGCTCGTCGCTGCTGCTAAGACCGTCGTAGCCGATATCCTGACGCACACGTGCATCCTCGTCGTTGTCGAAAGCGTTCACCACCGACTGAATGGTAGGCACTCGGCCCCAGATAGTGGTATCTACGTTGATAATGTCGTTGCCCGTGGGCAGGCCGTTCTCGAAGAACTTACGTCCGTCGCGCAATATATCCTCCGACACATCGCCGAGGTTGAAATAGAGCTTACCGCCCGTGTGGTCGGGATTTTCGATAAAGGGGTCCATCAGCCAGAACTCAATGGTCTCGATGTTCTGAGTCTCGAAATCGGTGTAGTCGAGCTTACGCATTATGCCGCCCCAGCGGGATGTGGGATTGGTCAAAGTGCCGTCGGAATTGAGGCCGTTCACGTCGTAGTTGTAAGGACCGCGTTCCGAAGGATAGAAAGCCAAGTTAAGTTCATAGATATTGGTGGTTTCGCCGGCGGCCAGCTCTTTGTTGGGGAACACCTCCTGCTCAGAGATGCGGCGGGCGTAGGGACGGGATCGGTCGGCGTCGCCGATATTTGAAGGCGAGTTGCTGCTGTAGAAAATGTCGTCGATGCGGTACCACGCCAAGCGTGCGCGGTTATAGCCGTACTCCAAGTCGGAGCCGATACGGGTTTCGGGGAACATTGGGTTGGGTGTGGACCAGTCCTGCGGGGTGCTTGCCAGATGCCAGCTTGCCACGTTTTTCAGGTCGATGCCCGACTTGGCACCTTCGAAATCGTCGATATACGAGGTACCGCTCTCGCTGGTTTTCGACATACCGGGTATAAAATGTGCAAATTCCGCATTCAGCGTAAGCTCCGAGGGTGTTTTGGTGCTAATGCCGGGCAGCCAGTCGATGGCTTTGGTGAGCCACGGCATATCGTGCTGGAACGAGAGGTCGAGTCCCCAGATGGTGTTGTTGAGCGGCTCGTCGCCGAAGTTGTTTTTCTGCGTAAGCGGCCTCTGGTGCAGGTTCAAAATCGTTGCTCCGATGTTGAACTTGGGGTTGATTTCGTAGTTAAGGTGCATTCCCATCATACGTTTCGTCATCATACTGAACGAGTTGCTCTCGCTCGAGATGCTGATGGGAGTGCCCGAACTGAGCACACTTTCGTTGATGATACGCACCTTACCCATCATATAATCCACGGTGTAGTCCACCCCTTCGACAAGCGGTATGCCACCTGCTGTAACTTTCACCGAGCCTTCGGGAATGTTGAACCCGAGCGAGATTTCGCCGCTCATGGCGGTGGAGTAGCTGCCTTCGAGGTAATATTTGTCCTTGTCGGGATACTGCTGTGCAAGGGTTTTGGTGAGGGTGTACAGCGAGTCGAAACAGTATTTGTTGGCGGCCACGTCGTCGCCGAGGATTTCACGCAAGTCCTTGCCGAAAGGCTCCACGTATGGGAAGAAGACACGTCCTGTGGAGGATTGTATGATACCTGCGCCGGTGGTGGCGTTGTCGAGCCAGTCGAACACACCGTCGGCGTAGGGGTACTGCATGGCGTCCATGCGGTCGAGACCGAACACCTCAATCAGCGGGATGCCTTTCTTGGGACCGTCGGCGAAATAGCCCGTCATCACACCGCCGTCATCGCCTTCGTACAGCACGTTGAGACGGAATTTGTCGGGACTGATCTGCGTGCTTTTCAGGAAATAGACGTTTTTCATCATCAGTTTCCAAAGCGGACTCTTGGTGTTGATGGTGGTACTTTTCAAAAGTTTGACAACCAAAGTGTTGGGGTCAACGATACCGTCTGTTGTAAGTTCACCAACCTGATATACTGTGGTGTCGCCCACAACTTGATATTGGAAAGCCACGGCCAGAATCTGGTCGGCGCTAAGTGCTTGGTTAAGAGAGATGAAGCCCAACTGCGGGTTGAAGGTATATTCGCTGGGGTTGAGCTTTCGGGCACTCTCCACCTTTTCGTAGTCGCGTCCCGACACAAAGCCTTTGCTCTGCATATAGGGCGTAATCTGGTTCACACTGCGTATCGCCGAACGGTTTATAACATTGAAAAGGTTGTTGGAGTTCTCGCTGGGCAACGTGCGTCCCGAAGGATTGTAGAGGCTGCTCATGTACGGATTTTTCTCACCCAAGTCGGTAAGGGCCACAATGTTACGGTTTTCGGTAACGGCGGCTCCCACGTTGGTGCGCCACACCTCCAGTCGGATGATTTTGATGTTGGAGTTGAGCACCGGAAGGGTGGACATGGCTTTGTTGTAGTTGTCGTAGAAATACTGTGCGAGGAAGAAGTGGCGGTTTTCCTCGTATTCATCGGCTTTTATCTGGAACTCCTCGGTCTGTGCCCCGCCCTGCACCTGCAGGTTCTGCGATTCGGTCTTCTGTTCGGAGAAAACTCCGTCGATGGTGAGTTTGCCGAATTTCAGCTTGGTGTGGAAACCGAACAGGCTCTGGCTGCCCTGTATCAGCTTGGTGTTGAGGGGCATGGCGATGTTACCAGCCTCGATAAGTTGCAAGATATCGTCTTCCTTGCCTTCGTGCTTGAGTTTCAGGGTATTCTCGAAATCGAAAACGGCCTGGGTGTTCTGGTTGATGTCGAAATCGATAAGGTCGCCGATTTTTGCGTTGAGGTTAATCTGTATGTTCTCGTCGAAATCGAAGTTGGTGACGCTGCGTTTGTTCACGTCGATTGCGGGGTCCTCGCGTTTGTTGTTCACAATGGCGAAGGTAAGTTCGGCCGAGCCGCTGGGATTTATCTGTATAGCGTTGGGACCCAGCAGGTTTTCGGCAAGTCCAGCCAGTTTGTTCACTCCGGGGATATTGTCGAGCAGATTGTTGGAGTTGCCGGCATTTTTGTCCAAAGCTGCGGTTTTCGTCTTGTTGCTCCAGTAGTTCTGCATCAGCTGCTCCATCTGGTAGTTCTGGTACTCCTCGAAAGTCATATACTGGCGGTCAACGACCAAGTCGCCTATCTTTTTGATTATCAGATAGTCGTTGGTTTGAGGATTGTATTGGACCTCGGTGGTGAAATTTTTGGGGTCTTTGGAGCCCATTTTCCTTGCACCGGAACCTTTGGGCACCGTATCGCCTTGAGCGGCAACACTTTCGAAGGGCGCAACTACAGAAGCCGACGATTTATAGACAGAAGCTGTCGCTGATGTTTCGGCAAGAGGCTCTGTCGAAGATATGTCGAGGGGAGCGTTACGCCTTTCGGTAACGCCAAAGGTGTCGCCCATAGCAACACCCATAAGCGTTGTGCCAAGCAGGAGCAGCGTAGCCCGTAATATCTTGTTATCCGACAGGAACATCAGCGTTTATTCGTTGTTTTACAGCAGTTTAAGTGCCATTTTTATAAATTCTTCCACAGTGGCGTCGGGGTTGCTCTCGGCAATTTTGCGAAGGGCTTTCTCGGCCGCCGATTTGGGAAATCCCAAGGCCACCAAAGCAGATAACGCTTCTTCTTGGTTTTTATTGTTCTGCAAGCCTTTTGTCGGCACCACAGCGATGTCGTCGAGCTTGCCGAGCTTGTCGTGGAGCTCCAGAACGATGCGTTGGGCCGTCTTGGGACCGATGCCTTTGATGCTCTGCACCAGCTTAACATCCTGCGAAACAATGGCCTGTGCCAGCTCGTCGGTGGAGTACGACGAAAGCATCACACGTGCGGTGGCCACCCCTACCCCGTTCACCTCTATCAGCTGACGGAACAGGGCGCGTTCTTTCTCCTCGTAAAAGCCGAACAGCATCTGTGCATCCTCGCGCACCACGAAATGAGTAAGGAGTTTCACCTCGTTCTTGTCTTTTATCTGTGTGTAGGTATTGAGGGAGATTTCGAGCAGATAACCCACTCCCCCACAGTCGATTACGGCGAAAGCCGGCGACACTTCTACCAATTTTCCGGATATGTAATTAAACATCGTGATTTGTGATTAGTGATTGTGATTAGTTTATAGTTTATAATTTATAGTTTACAATTATTCAATTCTTTACAGAATTGATCATATTACTTTTCTTTGAGACTATAATCGCTGTCAATATTTTTATCACCTCTGTACAATCCTCATAAACACTATTAAACTTATCTATATCCAAATATTCCGACTCATAAAGCAATTCAAGCCAATATTGTGTTTCACCTGCTTCTTTTAGTGCGATATACAATTTTGCAATAAAATCATTATCCGACTGAGCGTTAGACGCCTCCACAACATTTGCTCCAATACTAGTCCCGGAACGCAACAACTGTTTGGAAAGAACATATTCTTTCTTATCTTCAACCAAATATTTATATTGGGATATTATTTTCAATGCCATATCTTTAGATTTTCTTCGAATAACACTTTCTTTCATATTATTTTTCTATCAATTATTAATCCAATTGCTTAAGTAAAGGTCGCGTCTCTCCGAGACGCTGATTTTCAGGGTGCGTGTTTTTACCCCCACACTGCTTTCCTTGTGTGGGGTTATTGAGATCATGTGTCTCCGACACATTTCGGGTAAAAAAAACAGCAACCATTATCATCAATTATCTCATTAACTATTTAACAATCATCAAATTATCTATTAACTATAAACTATAAATTATAAACTATTAATTATTCTTCAAAGAATTCAAACGCTCCTATCGACGGGGGATTGGAACGGACTCGGTTGTCGAGGTCGGTCTGTTGTTTCAGATAGGCGGTGTTGCCTCTGCCGCGGGCCGGCGATTCGGCTTTCAGATGGTAGTCGGCGGCGGAGTGGTCCACAAAAAGAGGGTCTTGGTTTATCAGACAGTTGGTCATTAGCGATTGTGGTATAGACAGTTGCGTTTTCAAAAGACAGTTGGTGAAGGAGAACGACGCCGTGCCGCTTTCGGCGAAATCCAAAGCCAGCTCCTCGTTGGCCGAGCCGTACACGATGCAGTTGTAGAAATCGGCCTGCTGCAGCGGACGCAGCTGTATGGCACCGTCGGCACTCTCGTACCAGTTGTTGAGTATCAGCTGTGGCGAACGACGCATATTGTAACTCCAGTAGTTGGCAAAGGTGGAATTGCTAAAGACATACCTGCCACCGAGCGTCAGCGCCAAAGTAGCAGTCTGACAGTTGGTTACAAGCAGATTGTCGCCTTCTATCCGTGCCCCTTGTCCATAGATTCCCGCCAACGACATGTTCTCTATCACCGTGTTGCGGATGTCGAGCGTGGGGTTGGAATTCACCACGGTGTCGGCCAGAAAACCGATGTATCCGTTACGCACTATGGCGTGGTTCACTGTGTTGTCGCGGCTTCCCGACGATAGCCAGATATAACCCCACTGTCCGGGCAGGTCGGCGTAATGGCCGTCGTGGCGGATGGAGGTGAAAAGCACCGGTGCGTCGGCAGTGCCGTTCACACGCAGTGTGCCGCCGTCGTACACCCAAAGCACGGCGTCCTTGCCGAAATAGACCTCGGTGCCGTGTTCCACGTTCAGAGTAAAACTCTCATCCACAACGGCATAGCCAAAAATAACATGCGGTATGGCATCGGTCCATGGCTCGGAGCAGTCGATGACGGAATAGGGATAGCTGTTGCCCGCAGCGTCGTGGATAACGTGGTCGGGATAGTGGTAGACGGCGTTGCGCCCGTAGGCCGTAAGCGGCAGGTGCTGACTTGCGCTGCCCATGGTGAACACGATGCTGTCCTCTATCAGGAACGGCGACGAAGCCGAGTTGGGGTTGACATTGACGCGGGCGAAGATAAAGATGCTGTCGTGGGCAAGGATTTCGATGTCGCGCGCCACGAGCGAGGTGTCGCCATCAACGTTGAGGCGGAAACGCGAGGCGGAGCCATGTGCGAGGGTGATGCGGTCAATCTTAACAGGCTGATTGCCGTTGTTGTACACCTTTACGCTGCGCACCGTGGAGCCGATGGTGGTGAATACGGTATCGAACTTGAGGGTGTCGGCGGAAAACTCCAGCACGGAGATATCTGTAAGGTAGTCATCCTCCTTGATGCAGGAGGGTGTCAGAAATTCCAAAACGCAAACGGCTAAGAATAAGCCTGTTATATATTTAATTGCCTTTAATTTCAATATCGTTATTTTTTATGATGGTCGTCCTTGTGGCGGACAACTTTGTAATAACGACATTGAGGTGATAATATTTTGTGTTGCAACAAAAAAAAGAGATTTTTTTCGAAAATCAAAGTGAATGATGAATGTGAAATCGCATTTCGACAATTCGACATTCACCATTCACTACAGACGCGGCAGGCCATGTCGAGGGCTTTGCTGGTGGCGAGAGTGTCGTTCCAGCGGAGCTACGGCTGCGCTTTTACGGAGCCGAGGTCCACACCTATTTCTTCGGAGTAGGCGGTGGGGGGTTGGCGCATCAAGTTCAGGTAGTTGCAGGCCACTATGGTTTCATCGGCGGGGCGGTTGGAGTCGTGGTGCGGAAGCACGAGAAACGACATCGCAACCTATCCTGTGCAAAGCAGATCCTCAGGTTTATATATTTGGTTTTCATAGGATTGTGTGTTTAATTGGAGTTGGCTTTGTTGGTTTGCCTTGCCCAAGGGAGAATTACTGGGCGGTGCGGACAAGGCGGACAGACCGACCGAAGTAGCGGTAGTAGCTTTGGCTGGGATTGACATTGCCGCTGTAGAAGACCAAGAAGTACGCGCCGCTGCTACCGCTGTACGACGCCGACCAGTAGTAGCCGCCGGAACCAACGTTGTTGTCCAAAGTCCCACTGCGGAAACCCGCAGCAGGCAGGAAGGCGCAGCCCGCATTCTCCAACGTGGACCACTGCGAAGAGGAAATCACGTTGACGGTAAAAGCGACTCTTGTGTTGTTGGTGGAAGATAGCGAGTAGGTGGAAGTGTTCCAGTTGTCGGGGACAATGATAAGACCCGGCACACCATTCACCGTGGCCTTGGCATAGCGTATGCCTGAGGGGGTGCTGCGGTCATCTATCAGATATTCCCATTCATCTTTTGTAAGGGTGCGCCACGTGCCGGGGGCGTCAGTGGTCTGTGTACGGGGGTTGTAGATGGCATTATACACACCCCAGTCGTAGTTGGTACCAGAAAGGTTGTTGATGCCGTTGCCGTAATCACTATACGTAGTGCTGGTCATATATGGATATTTGTTGTTGTATCCGCTTGTGCCCCAGCCGAAGAAGTCTATCCAACCGGAATAGGAAGATGAGACATTCCTATTGGCACGTCCTATGGTATCCCACTGGTTGGGTGCGAAACGCCAAGTGCCTGCGGCAGTGCCACCACCTGCTACGGTGTGGGTTGTGGCGGTGCTGCCGCCACCCGTGGCACTCCACTGCAGGTTGCCAGGCGAAAACAACACACTGTCGTTTGCCGAAACGGAGAATGCAAAGGAAACTGGAGCTGACGTGGTGGTGAAGGTTATCTGACTGCCGTAGGCCGTGCCTGCCGCATTGGTGGCGTAGGCACGTACATAGTAGGTAGTTCCAGCTGTCAATCCAATCAGGCTGCTTGTAAAGCTGCCCGTGCCAGAGCCGTCGGTGGTGTGGCTGCCACTAACGGTGGGGTTCTGCGAGGTACTCCAACATACGCCGCGGGCGGTAACGGCAGAGCCGCCGTCGGCGGTAACATTGCCGCCTGTGGTGGCGGAGGTGGATGTTATGTTGCTTGCGGCGGTGGTGGTAACAGTAGGCAATTGGGCACTCTGCCCGCTATTAGCATTCTTCACAAGGCGGACAGACCGACCCCAGCAGCGGCCGCTGCTTTGGCTGGGATTGACAGTGCCGATGGTGAAGTACAAGCGGTACGCGTCGTTGCTATTGACGTACGTGGCCGACCAGTAGTAGCCGGAACCAGCGTTGCCGGCAAAAGTCCCATGGCGGGAGCCCGTAGCGGGCAGGAAGGCGCAGCCCGCATTCTCCAACGTGGACCACTGCGAATAGGAAATCACGTTGTCGGTAAAAGGGGCACTTGTTCTGTTGGTGGAATGTAGCGAGTAGGTGGAAGTGTTCCAGTTGTCGGGGACAAGGATGAGACCGATGATGCCATTGACCAGTGCCTTGGCATAGCGTATGCCCGATGTGGTGCTACGTGTGCTTAGCAGGTATACCCACTCGGCATTTGTAAGCGTGCGCCAAGTGCCGGGGGCGTCGGTGGTCTGCGACTTGGGGTTGTATATGGCGTTATATACACCCCAGTCGTAGTTGGTACCGGAAATATCTGTGTTACCGTTGCCGTAATCACTATCCGTAGTGCTTGTCATATACGGATATTTGCTGTTGTATCCGCTTGTTCCCCAGCCGAAGAAGTCTATCCAACCGGAGTAGGAAGATGAGATGTTGCTGTTGTTGGCTCCAATGGTATCCCACTGGTTGGGAGCAAAACGCCATGTGCCGGCCGCTGTTCCGCCGCCGGCCACGGTGTGGGTTGTGGCGGTGCTGCCGCCACCCGTGGCACTCCACTGCAGGTTGCCGGGAGAGAATATCACACTAGTGTTGGCACTTACCGAAAAAGTATAAGAACCTGCCGTGGTGGTAAATGTAATCTGGCTGCCGTAGGCTGTGCCTGCGGCGTTGGTGGCGTAGGCACGTACATAGTAGGTGGTGCCGGCGGTCAGTCCCGTAAGGCTGCTGGTAAAACTGCCCATACCTGTGCCGTCGGTAGTGTGGTTGCCACTGATGGTGGGGTTTTGCGAGGTGCTCCAGCACACGCCGCGGGCGGTAATGGCAGAGCCGCCGTCGGCGGTAACATTGCCCCCAGTGGTGGCGGAGGTGGATGTTATGTTGCTTGCGGCGGTGGTGGTTACTGTTGGAACTACGGAAGGAGTGGTGAAACTCACCTGCGCTCCGTAAACCGTGCCATGGGCGTTGGTGGCGTAGGCGCGCACGTAGTAGGTGGTGTTGGGCGCAAGGCCTATCATGTTGCTACTATAATGCCCCAAGCCGCTACCATCGGCAGTGCGTCGGCCGTTGATCACGGGATTGGGTAAGGTGTCCCAGCAGATACCACGGGTGGTAACGGTGGTGTCGCCGTCGAGGACAACAGTTCCTCCGCACAAGGCCGTAGTGCCGGTGATATTACTTATGGCGTCGGTAACCACTGTGGGTGTGGTGTGCGCCATAAAGGCTATCTGCTGGCCGTAGGCGGTGCCTATGGTGTTGGTGGCGTAGGCGCGCACATAGTAGGTGGTGCCGGGTATCAGGACTGTCATGCTGGCGCTGAAAGTTCCCAAGCCGCTGCCGTTGGTGGTGTGGCTGCCACCTATGGTGGGATTTTGCAAGGTGTCCCAACAGATACCGCGGACCGTAACAGGGGTGCCTCCGTCGGCGGTTACATTGCCAACAGCTGTGGCCGATATGTTGATGATGGTGTGCACTGTTGTGGTAATCACAGTGGGCAAGTCGTAAGTGGTAACCACCATTTGGTTGCCGTACGACACTCCCACTGCGTTGGAGCAATAAGGCCTCAGGTAATAAGTGGTTCTGGGCGCAAGGCCGGTGATGACGCTATTAAACCTGCCTGTGCCGTTGCCGTCAACGGTGCGGTTGTCGGCTATGGTGGGGTTGGGCGAGGTGCTCCAGCACACGCCACGCACCGAAACGGCTGCTCCGCCGGCGCTGTAAACGGCGCCACTGGTATTTATCGAGGTGTCGGCGATATGCGTTACGCTGTCGATACGTACCATGGGCAGTGTGTCGGTCTTGAACATTATCTGAGTGCCGTAGGACGTGCCTAAGGCGTTGGTGGCGTAGGCGCGCACATAGTAAACGGTGCTCATGCTCAGGCCGCCGATATGTGTGGAGTAGTTGCCCAAGCCGGTGCCGTTGGTGGAGTGGCTGCCGGCAATAGTGGGGTTGGGCAGGGTGTCCCAGCAAAAACCTCGTGCAGTTACCGAGAGTCCTCCCTCGGAGTTCACCCTTCCGCTGACGGTAAGGCTTGTGTCGGTGATATCGCTTGTATCCACGGTAACCACTATGGGCATCGAGAGTGTGGTGAAATTCACCTGAGCGCCGTAGCTTGTGCCGATGGCGTTGGTGGCATAGGCGCGCACGTAGTACGTGGTGCCGGGTATAAGTCGCGGCAGTAGGCTGGTAAAAATACCGGTGCCGCTACCGTCGATGGTGTGGCTGTCGGCCACGGTGGGATATTGCGAGGTGCTCCAGCACACGCCTCGGGCTGTTACGGGAGTGCCACCGTCGTTGGTAACCCTGCCGCCGCTGGTGGCTCCGCTGTCGCTTACGTTGCTTGCCATGGTGGTGGATACCGATGGCAGTGCCAATGTGGTGAAACTGAGTTCGGCTCCGTAGGCCGTGCCGATGATGTTGGTGGCGTAGGCGCGCACGTAGTACGTGGTGCTGGGGATAAGCTGTGTGAGTATGCTGGTGAACGATCCTGTGCCGCCGCCGTTGGTGGTGTGGTTGCCTGAAATGGTGGGGTTGTGCGTGGTGTCCCAGCACACGCCGCGGGCCGTAACGGTGGTGTTGCCGTCGAAGGTAACCCTGCCTCCGCCGGTGGCCGTGGTATCGATAATGGTACTCATGGCCGCTGTGGTTACTGTGGGTATGTCGAGGGTGGTGAACACCATTTGCTGGCCGTATGACGTGCCCACCCTATTGGTGGCGTAGGCGCGCAAGTAATAAACGGTGTTGGCGCTGAGGCCGGAGAGACTGATAGTGAAGGCTCCTGTGCCTGTGCCGTTGGTGGTGTGGTTGCCAATGATGGTGGGGTTGGGTGAGGTGCTCCAGCACACACCGCGCTCTGTTACGGGGGTGCCGCCGTCGGAAACTACGTTGCCGCCGGTACGAGCGCTATGGTCGTCGAGGTTGCTTATGGAGTCGGTGGTAACGATGGGTAGGATGGCCGTTTCGTCGCACACAAGACGCACCGACCCTCCGCAATAGCGGAAATTGCCGAACGAACGCATACCGGTGCCGGTGAAACGCAGCGAGTGCGCGTCCCTCTCGTCGTAGTATGTGGATAACCACACATTGCCGCTCACGCCAACGTCGTTAATCTGGGTGCCGTAGCGGTAACCCGCCGCAGGCAGGAACACGCATCCCGCGGGCTCCAGAATGGAGATCCAGTCAGACTGCACTATGTTGTTCACCGAGAAATCGGCGCCGCCGTCGTTGGCGTTGTTTATGGCGAAAGCCGTGGAATCCCAGTTGTCGGGGAACAGAACCAAGCCCGCCGTGTTCTCCAAGGTTGCTTTGGCAAAGATAATCCCTGAAAGGGTATGCCGGTAGAATAGCAAGTACTGCATCTCGTCGAAGGTGAGAGTGCGCCATAGGTCAGGGGCGTCGCCGCCGTTGGAGATGGCGTTGAACACTCCCCAGTCGTAGTTGGTGCCGCTGATGCTGTTGACTCCGTTCACGTAAAACGCCGGGCGCTGCTCGATGAGGTAGGGGTGCTTGTTGCCGTAGCCGCTGGTGCCCCAGCCAAAGAGGTCTATCCAGCCGTTGTACGACGATGATATGTTGGCGTTGGACTCGCCTATCACATCCCATTGGTTTGGGGCGAAACGCCAAGTGCCGTCGGCGGTGCCCGCTCCGGCCACGGTATGTGTGGTGGTACTCATCATGCCGCCAGTGGCCGACCACTGCAGGTTGCCCGACGAAAAATGCACCCTGCCGTTCTGCGATACGGAGAAAACGCCCGTAAGAGCGCCCTGTGGCATCACGCTGGCTTCGTCGAAGACGAGGGTGATGTCCTCGCTCCCATCCTGACGCTGGTGTTTCGCGGCACTTTTCAACTTGCGGCGGTCAAAGGTGGCGTAACCCGTGTATTTCATGGCGTCGCCCATGCCGAAAGGTCTTGTGGTTACGCCTTTCGCCACCGCCACGCCGGTGAATATGAGGTTGGACACGGCGTTGGAGGAGCCGCCGTGGGTATTGACGAGTTTCAGTGTCTGCCGGCCTGTGGGCGTGGCCACCGCAAGCAGATACACCTGCTGCGCCTCAAGGCTCACGTTGAAGGCATAGGCTCCGGCCTCCAAAAAGGCGGAGTGCCATGCCACGGAGCGCCCCGAAAGGTCGTAAACGGATATGGTTACCGTGCCGCTCTGTGCCAACGACATGCTTACGGTGGTGCTTCCGCCCATGGGGTTGGGGTATGCGCTAAGCGACGACACGCCACCCTGAACGTCGTTGATGCCAACGTTGGTGAACGAAAGCACGGTGTCGGGATAGACAAGGGTCTCGCTCCAAGCGCGGGTTATATTTTCCACTTTCACGCTGTCCAAACAGACAAAACTGCCGCCCGAAAGCTGGCCCGTGAAACGCAAATCTACAGTCTGCGACATGGCCGAAAACGCCATTGCCACGGCAAACAGGAAGGATGTCGTTTTATTCATGATAATGGTATTTTTATATTTGTATCAAACTGCAAATATACGTTTTATTTTGTAAAAAATAAAAAAAATAGTTAATATTTTTTCACAGACGGTGCGCGAGCGTCTGTACAATTTCCCTTTTAGTGGGCCAGAGGGTTTCAACGCACAAAAGAAAAGACGCCGCAGGGCGTCTTTTCAAAAAGATGTGTTCTATAAATGTTGCCTCATCAGCTGTTGGCCAGCATAACAGGCATAACGAGCATAAGGATGTCCTCTTTGTTGTTCTCGTCGTCCACAACCGGAGTGATGATGCCGGCGCGGCTGGGGTGCGAGAGCTGCATCACTATGTTCTCGCTGTCGAGGTTGGAAATCATCTCCAGCAGGAAACGTGCGTTGAAGCCAATCTCCATCGGCTCGCCCTCGTATTCGCAGGCAAGACGTTCGCGAGCGTCGTTGCTGTAGTCCACATCCTCGGCGGTGATTATCACTTCGTTACCGCCGGTTTTGATACGCACCTGATGGGTGGTTTCGTTGGCGAAGATGGACACGCGGCGCAGCGAGTTGAGGAACGAAGCCCTGTCCAAAGTCAGACGGTAGGGGTTCTCCTTGGGGATGGCGCGTTCGTAGTCGGGATATTTGCCGTCGACCAGGCGGCAGGCCACAAACATATTGCCGAACGAGAAAAAGACGTTGGTGTTGTTGTATTCGATGGTAACGTCGCATTCCTCCTTGTTGGCCGAGAGTATGTTCTTAACCAGATTGATGGGTTTTTTGGAGAAAATGAAGCTCTTAACTTCGTCGTTAACCACGTCGAGACGGCGGTAGCGCACCAGTTTGTGGGCGTCGGTGGCCACGAAGGTGGTGTATTCGGGGGAGAGCTCGCAGAAAATGCCCGACATCTGCTGATGCATGTCGTCGGTGCTTGCGGCGAAGGATGTCTTGGTGATGGCGTTGACCAGTGCCGAGGCGCTGATGGTTACGCTGTTGGTCTCGCCCTTGGGCTGCATGGCGGGGAACGATTCGGGATTCTGGCCGGCCAGACGGTATTTGCCTTCGCGCGACTTAAGCTCCACGCTGAAAGTGGATTCGTCGACGGTGAAGGTGATGGGTTCGTCGCTCACGCTTTTCATTATGTCGATGAGTTTCTTGGCGGGGACGGCAATCTGGCTCAGACCGTCGGTCTCGGCCTCCTCAAGCTCGATGGTGGTAGTAACGGTTGTCTCCAAATCGGTAGCCTTGACAGTGAGAAGCTTGTCCTCCAGATTGAAATGGAAGCAGCTGATGATTGGCACATTGTTGTTGGTGGTAAGCACTCCGCTTAACGCTTGCAAATTTTTTGCAAATAACTGACTGTTAATTATAAATTTCATTGTATGACGTTTTTTTCCGTTTTAAACACGTTGCAAAATTAGTGCTTTTTCGGTGATGTTTAAAAAATAGTTTTCCTTTTTTATCAACAATTTGTTAATAAGCTAAAGCCGTGGCAATTAGTCGTTGCTATGAGTCGCCACGTACGATTTCACGCCGCCGATAATGAGGTTCCCCGTGCTCTCCACAGGATGGTAGAGCAGCGAGTGCTGTTTCACCTGCGGGGTGATGAGCTTGTCCTTGTAGTCAATCACGGTGACGTAGTACAGCAGCACGCTGAGGATGCACACACATTTGAGCATCCCGAAAAGGGCGCCGAGGATTTTGTTGAGCATGTCGAGTTTCATCACCTTAAGCACGCCGTTGCCCAGCTTGCCGGCGAAATACGACAGCACCACCACTCCGACAAAGGTAACGAAAAAGGCCACCAGTATGGCGCTGCTTCCTTCGATGCCTATCAGCTCGGCCACAAACGACGAGAAATGCACCGCGGCCCAGGTTCCGAGCAGCAATCCCGCCAAGGCGAAAAGCTCGAAAACCAGACCCTTTTTGAATCCCTTGTAGGTGAACCACGCCAGCGGCACGACCAAAATCAAATCCAACCAATTCATATTTATTTTATTTTCAAGTAAATAATACGTTTTGTTTCGTCTTTCATCGTTTGCAAATATACAACATTTTGCATTTCGCACTACTTTTATTTATCTACAAACTGCTGTCAATAAAAACCAATATCTTTGCAAACAATTTATTCGCAACAAATTACGGCACACATTTAAAATATTGTTGCAAAAACAGGAAAAAAATAGTAACTTTGTAGTTTGATATTGTTCGGCTTTCGACAAATTTTGTTTTTTTGCCGAATCGCGGAAACGAAAATAAAACGATAAATCAAATTATAAACTTATGAAAAAAGCAACTTATATTGTTATAACACTGCTTATTGCAGCGGTGACAGTTCCGGCACAACGCACCTACCCTATTTCGATAGTAGGCGTACAAGTTACAGACTCAAACGCATCGAACATAACAGGCCCATACATTTCTGGCACTGTGAAATACGTGGATTCCATCAAGACTCTTATATTAAGGGGAGCCATTATCGGAGACAGCAACCAACATTTCCAGGCACCACTTTTACGAGCCGACTCATCGATAACAATACGGTTTGAGGACACCAATACTATATTGGGCTATCGCTGCACTCCAATAATTGAATTATTCGACACGACTCATTTTATATCACCGTCAAACGCCGTCCTTAACATCAGACATTGCCGGTGCAACACCACTTCAATGGAAACAAGCATCCGAGCCAAAGACATCTTTTTCAATGCAGATGGCAAAATAACCATCAGCCGCGATCATCGCAACTCGTATTATGTATATAATCTTCCTCTTATAAAAGCACGCGTAACGAATAGAGAAATCAGGTTTAGCAACGGCATTGTCAATCTGATAGGAAGCAGCAGTCCCATAGCCAATTACGACCGTGTGATTTTCGAAAACAAATATATCACATATCCGCCAAACACATATTACGACTCGACAACCCACACGTTTGGAAATCCCATCTGCTCTTTGGACAGCATGGTGATAAGCAGCGAATACACCCAGCCCTATCTCCGTCCCATATACCCTATAACAATTGCAGGCACGCAGGTAACCGTGCTTAATGCCGACAGCATTGTGGGCGAAGGAATTTCGGGCCACGTGAGCTACGACAGTCTTTCCAACACCCTAATCCTCAACAACGCCACCATATCGCGCATGAATTACATAGGAATACAATGCGACAGCAGTGTCACCATAAAGTGCATAGGCAAAAACATTGTGGACGGACGCAATAACAATGCTGTAGCCAACAGCCAAAAACCGATGGTTTTAAATGGTGCCAACACAATTATCTACGGCAATGGAACAAACGACACGCTAGAACTACTGACGTACCGCAATCACGAAATAATGTCGATGTACCGCCTCGAAATGAGCGACATGACTTTAATATCTCTTGTCGGCAACGGCATTTACAACGTTACGGGTGCCGGATTCACACTGAACAACTGTGATGCAAAAATAATTGGTGAAATGAATAATGGCCCTATTGCCAATTTCTCCAACCTGTATTTAAATGGTTGCCGCATTGTAAGACCCGTTGGGCACAGCTATTCCACCGCAAACCGACGCATCGAAGATTCGACAGGAAACCTGATAAGATATATGGACACACTCGTCATCGAAAAGTCGCCTGTGGGAATACTTTCGGCAGGAAAAGAGAAAACGGAGCTTATGCCCAACCCAGTATCGACAAATCTTTATGTGGTTTCCGAAAGCGTTATTGACCAGCTGCAGGTTTTCGACACCTACGGCCGACTGCTCAAAACCCTCTCCCCCACTACAAAACAGGCCATCGTCAACGTCAGGGAACTGCCAAACGGCGTTTACACCATAAAAATAAAGACCGATGGCGGCATCATCACAAAGAGGTTTGTTGTAAGACACTGATTTATATCCATTTATTTTCTAAAGAGTAGTAATTAATTTTAAAAACATGACCGCTGTTACAAAAATAAAACAATCCGCACTTTGGCTAATCGCAATTTGCGTGTTGGGAGCATTTTCTTCGTGCGGTGGCAACAATTCAAACGATGATGTTTTCAACGAGATAACCGGCTACAAATGGTCGATAGACCCTTACAAATGTTCTGACGGCACACATCTTGACATAGAGATTAGCCCGTATGTGGACAAAAAACTCTACCTTGCTTTCAACGACGACAGCACTGTGGACTGTTTTGACTACGGAAATTACATGACAGGCATCTTCAGCATCGACGAAGATTTGGTTACATGTCTATTTTTGGATAATCAGCTGTCGGAAATTGCCCACGACGGCGACTACAACGAACAAATAATGCTGAAATACAAAGACAACCGTCTGTACATGCACGACTATCTTTACCGATACAAGAAGGACAACCAGTGGAAGTCGAAGGTGGAGATGTCGCCCGAAAACCGTGAACTTTATTACTCCAACGCAGGACAATACCGCAACGAAAAATACAATGCCGGATTCTACCGCGACACCTACGACACCACCGTGGACGCCCTGTGCGTGGTGAAACGTTTCAACTGGCGCACCGAAACCACTTTCAAAAACGCCAAACGCAACGGCATTTTCAAGAAATACATAAACAATAATATAAGTGTTTTCGGCTCCTATACCGACGGCATGCCTTCAGGCAATTGGTATTTCTTTGCCCCAAACGGTGAACTGACAAAGGAATTGAGCGACTTCCGCCTTCTTTCCGATGAAATTTTTGCGGGCTACAAATACGAAGCCAAAGCCATCGAATACGACACCCATACCAAACGCATAAGCTATGGAAAAGTTTATTGCAACGACAATTTCGACACACGCGAAGTAGGCAGTTGGAAATACTACAACAAAGATGGGAATCTAATCGAGGAGCTGGAAGTGGATTGATAACAAAAAATCATTTTGATACACGATAAAAAAAACTCTTTTTCTCTTTTTTTGCCTAACTCCTTTTTTTTTGCTATATTTGCAGTTTCATCCGACAATAGGTCGAAAGTATAACTAATTGACAATTAAACACAAACGACAATATGAGAAAACTTGCTGTAGTGGCATTCGGCGGCAACGCCCTGCTGCGAAGCGGACAGAAAGGCACTTTTGAGGAGCAGATTGCCAACGTGGAACAGACCTGCGAATGTCTCTGCAACCTCATCAAACGCGGTTACAACATCGTTATCGGACACGGCAACGGTCCGCAGGTGGGCAACGTGATGCTTCAGCACGA
>JAEENM010000033.1 GCA_016283745.1 Bacteroidales bacterium
AGCGCATGCCGTTGTCCAGAACGGTATCCTCCAAAATCACAGGCTCCACATTGCCAAAAGTGTCCGAAAAAGAGTCCATACTGTTTTACTTTTTACAAAATATCAAACTATATTTCAACGGTTTACATCTTGCGACAAGCCATTGAAACAAAAACAAAGGTACGAAAAAAAAAGCAAAAAGACAATTATTTAGTAATTCGCCATGCGAATTCAATTAACAATTAACAATTTACAATTTACAATTGGTTTTAAGCCCACCAAACTTGACGAAATAGCCTAGAAGTGACTTTTATTCAATTCAAAAAGAATTGGCAGAGTATATTGCACTCTTACTATTTCCCCAAATTGCTCTCCCGGTTTCCATTTCGGCATCATTTTCACTACACGCAGAGCTTCTTCGCCGCATCCACCACCGATGTCCCTTACAACTCTCGGATTGGTTAAGGTACCATCCTTTTCCACCACAAAAGTAACATAAACTTTTCCTTGAATATTACTGTCTTTGGCAGCCTGAGGATATTTCAGATTATTTGCAAGGAATTCGAACAACGCTTCCTCTCCCCCGGGGAATTGTGGTAGGGTTACATCCACTACTCCAGCTAATTCCTTTCCTTCTTCATCTTCATCTATAACAGTTGTATCAATGTTTCTTTCATCCATGTAGTATTCTTCAGGAGAGGGAGGAGGCGGCAACGGCAGGGTATCGGCTAGCTCGATATTTTCGGTGTCGGTATTTTTCACCATTCCAGAAGTCTGAAAAGGAGGGAAACCCAAATAACTACACGACGTAAGTCCAAGGGCGAGGCCCGAAATGGTGGCAATCTTGCCAAGTTTCATCCGTTCGAAAAGCGTCTTTTCCAAATACTGCACCTCCCACTCGCAGCGCGGACAGGTGCCACGGCACTCGCCTTCGTAGGTGCATTCGGGGATGTCGAGCTTAATGTCGTTCTCCTCGGCAATCTTACGACGGATACCCTTCAAATATCCGCAAATCTTCTTTCCTCGTGATGTTTTACTCATATATGTGTGTGTGAACTGTGATTTGTGATCAGTGAACTGTGATTTTAGTTGTGATTGTCTTTGGCCGCCAGTCGCAGTGAAACCGTCTAATACATTAAGTCTCAACTACTTTTTATTCAATCATAAATTTAACTGGCAAAGTGCATTGCACCCTATATTTAGTTCCTCTAATCTCACCCGGCTTCCATTTAGGCATCATTTTCACCACACGCAGAGCCTCTTCGCCACAGCCACCACCTATATCCCTTAAAACTTTGGCATTGGTTATACTACCGTCTTTTTCCACCACAAACTGGACAAATACTTTTCCTTGGATGTTGCTGTCTTTGGCAGCCTGAGGGTATTTCAGATTTTTGGCAATAAAATCGTATAGTGCATCCTCTCCCCCTGGAAATTCTGCATCTGCAGCAACTAATCCGGCTAATTCACCGACTTCTTCATCTTCATCTATAGCAATTGTATCAATGTTAATTTTAGTTATATAGTTAGGAGGAAGAGTCTCCACGTCATCATATGGATATGGCATAACACCCATTATATCATCGTCAGGTTGAGAGTCAAAATTCCCGCCGCAGGCCGTAAGTCCGAGGGCGAGGCCCGAAATGGTGACAATCTTGCCGAGTTTCATCCGTTCGAAAAGCGTCTTTTCCAAATACTGCACCTCCCACTCGCAGCGCGGACAGGTGCCGCGGCACTCGCCTTCGTAGGTGCATTCGGGGATGTCGAGCTTAATGTCGTTTTCCTCGGCAATCTTACGACGGATACCCTTCAAATATCCGCAAATCTTCTTTCCTCGTGATGTTTTACTCATGGTTTTGGCCTTTGGTCTGTGGTCAGAGGTCTCTGGTCATTTGACTTTTGACCTTTGACAAATTTCTTTCATTTTTCAACTTTCAACTTTCAATTTTTCCCAGTCCTTTCACCACCGGTTTCTTTGCCACGAAGTCCTTTAAATAGAAAGGCTCGAAATAAGCCACGTCCTCGAAAATGCCTTCGGTGTAGCGTCGTTGCGCCTCGGCCAGCAGGCCTTGTGCCGAGAATTCGAACGGCAGTCCGTAAACGGCGTTGGGGTACGCTCCCAGAATTTCTTTCGTCTTCTCCGCTCCGTCACCGACAAATGCCACATCGCCCTTTGCCAGATAGCCGCCAAAACTCTCTGGGCCAATCACTTCGGCAGTGGTAGGCTCCAAACGGGCACCTTTGTTATCGAACATGGCGGTATAAACCTCCATACGGCGGGCGTCTATCATCGGACACACAAAACCATCGAAATCAGGGTTTTGCATCAGAAAAAGATTGGCCATACCCTGCAACGTTTCCACGGCAATAAGCGGTTTGTCGAGGGCATAGCACAGTCCCTTTGCGGTGGACACGCCTATTCGCAGTCCCGTATAAGAACCCGGACCGCTGCTCACGCACACGGCGTCGAGCGACGACATCCCCATCCCCCACTCTTTTATCACCTCATCCACAAACACAGCAAGTTTGGATGAATGGGCATTGGGTTCGGCACTCTTGCGACTCGCCACGACTTTGCCACCTTCGGCAATAGCCACGGAGCAGACAGGCGTGGCGGTTTCCAGAAGTAAGATATTGGGCATTTTAGAAAGTATATATCACCCCTGCTTCCACACGGGGATTGTAGTCGTTCACCAACTCGGGGTTGTTTTTTATCAAAGGTATGAAATCGTAGTAAATACCGACGTATGTATATGCGTTGGAGCCCAGCTGCTGACGGTAACCGGCACCGGCCCACAGTTGCACATTGTCGGTGGAACGTTCTTTCAGGTCAATGGCTTTGTAATGAATCACACGAGGATTCCAAACGCCTTTACCTTCGACATAAATCAAATCGAACAACGTCAAACGGGCGCCAGCCGAAAGGCCATAGTTCCACTCCGACATCTCGTTTTCCTTGTTCCAAAGGTATTCGCCTATTAAGCCGACATTTACTGTGAAAAATTTGAAAACTCGGTAACCCACCACAGGCGAAAACTCAACGGCACCCATACCGTTCTGGATGTTAAGGCCGAACTGTCCGCCCACCTCAAAACGTTCGAAATCCTGAGCGTTGGCTGTGGTGAAATGCAGCGAGAACACTGCCACCAAAAATAAAGAAATAATACAAGTTTTTTTCATCGTTTTAATTTTTTTTTGTGAAACATATTTAAAAAAAAGAGGATGCGTCCGATGCTGGAGCATCCTCTTTTGAAAGATTATCCAAAATTATTTGGAGTTTTTGATAGCTGCTTGAGCTGCGGCCAGACGAGCCACGGGCACGCGGAAAGGCGAGCAGGACACGTAGTTGAGGCCTGTCTTGTAGAAGAACTCAACCGAAGTGGGGTCTCCGCCGTGTTCGCCGCACACGCCGCATTTGAGGTTGGCGCGCTGGCTGCGTCCACGTTCCACGCCGATCTTAACCAGTTCGCCCACACATTCTTGGTCGAAAGTGTTGAACGGGTCGGCCATGATGATCTTGTCCTCCATGTATTTGGCAACGATGGAGTTAACGTCGTCGCGCGAGAAACCGAAGGTCATCTGGGTAAGGTCGTTGGTACCGAAGGAGAAGAACTCGGCAACTTCGGCTATCTTGTTGGCTACCAGTGCAGCACGCGGTATCTCTATCATGGTACCGAACTTATAGTCGAAATTGATGCCGTATTTCTCCTGAACACGTTTGTGAACGCGGTCGGCGATGGCTTTCTGGTGTTTAAGCTCCATGGAGTTGATTGTCAGAGGAACCATTATCTCTAAGATGGGGTGTTTGCCTTCTTTCAGCAGTTCGGCGGTAGCCGAGAACAGTGCGCTGAACTGAGTTTCGGTGATTTCGGGGTAAACGATACCCAGACGCACACCGCGCAGACCCATCATCGGGTTCACTTCGTGCATTTCTTCAACACGTTTTCTCAGTGTCTCGAAATCGATATGGCGTTCCTCGGCCACTTTGCGCTGTTTTTCCTCATCCTGCGGAACGAATTCGTGCAGCGGGGGGTCCATCAGACGGAATGTGAGAGGCTTGCCGTCCATCACTTCCAGAGTGCCTTTGGCGGCGTTTTTGATATAAGGCTCAAGTTCCTTAAGGGCGGCAACGCGCTCCTCGGTGGTGTTGGCCAGAATCATGTTACGCAGTTTTTCCAGCGGTTCTTCGCTGTTTTCGCCGTAGAACATGTGCTCTATACGGAACAGACCGATACCTTCGGCGCCAAATTCGATAGCCTTGCGGGCATCCTCGGGGGTGTCGGCATTGGTGCGGACGCCCATGGTGCGGTATTTGTCAACGATATTCATAAATTTGACAAACAACGGATTTTCGGTGGCGTTGATCATCTTAATCTTCTGGTCGTAAACATAACCTTTGGATCCGTTGAGGCTCAGCAGGTCGCCTTCTTTGTAAGTTTTTCCGCCAAGGTAAACTTCGCCTTTTTCGAAATCGATCTTCAGTTCGCCGCAACCCACTATGCAGCATTTACCCCAGCCACGTGCCACAAGAGCGGCGTGTGATGTCATACCACCGCGGGCTGTAAGGATACCGTCGGCGGCACGCATACCTTCCACGTCTTCGGGGTTAGTCTCCTCGCGGACAAGGATGTTGGGTATCTTGGCAGCAGCGTATTCGCAAGCCTTTTCGTTGGTGAGGGCTATCACACCCACGGCGCCGCCAGGACCTGCGGGCAGACCTTTGGCGATAACGGTGCATTTCTTCTCGGCTTCGGCATCCAAAATGGGGTGCAGAAGTTCGTCGAGTTGTGTGGGAGAAACGCGCATAACAACGGTCTTTTCATCAATAAGACCTTCGTTGAGCATGTCGTTGGCCATGGTAAGGGCGGCCAAGCCGGTGCGTTTTCCTACGCGGCACTGCAGCATGTACAGTTTGCCATCCTGAATGGTGAACTCGATGTCGAGCATGTCGTGATAGCTCTTTTCAAGAATGTCGCGGATGTCGCAGAGTTCTTTATATGTGGCGGGCATAAGCTCCTGCATGGAGTGCATGTGCTTGTTCTGCTCGTTTTTGGTGTCGTCGTTGAGGGGGTTGGGGGTACGGATACCGGCCACCACATCTTCGCCCTGGGCGTTGATAAGCCATTCGCCGTAGAATTTGTTGTCGCCGTTGGCGGGGTTACGGGTGAAAGCAACGCCGGTAGCGGAGTTGTCGCCCATGTTACCGAACACCATAGCCTGTACGTTCACGGCTGTACCCCAGTCGTCGGGGATGCTTTCGATACGACGGTAGGAGATGGCTTTTTTACCGTTCCACGATTTGAACACGGCTTTGATACCTCCGATGAGTTGTTCTTTAGCGTCGTCGGGGAAGGCCACGCCGAGAACCTCTTTGATTTTTGCTTTGAACTGTTCGGCAAGTTCTTTCAGCTCTTCGGCTGTAACTTCGGTGTCAACCTTGTAGCCGCGTTTCTCCTTGAAAGCGTCGAACATATCGTCGAGCTGTTTGCGGATACCCTTGCCGTCTTCGGGCTCGATGCCTTCGGATTTCTCCATCACCACGTCGGCGTACATCATTATCAGACGACGGTAGGAGTCGTAAACGAAACGGGGGTTGTTGGTTTTCTTGATAAGACCGGGTATTGTCTTGGTGCTGAGGCCGATGTTCAGGACGGTGTCCATCATACCGGGCATAGAGGTGCGGGCACCGGAACGGCACGACACGAGAAGAGGATTCTCGGGGTCGTCGTATTTCATACCCATAAGATTTTCGATATTCTGCATTCCTTTCCACACTTCGTCCATCAGTGAGGCGGGCAGTTGGCAATTGTTAGCATAGTAATCGGTGCAGCAGTCCGTAGTAATTGTGAGTCCAGCGGGCACGGGAAGTCCCAACAAACACATTTCAGCCAAGTTGGCTCCTTTTCCTCCCAGCAGGTTCTTCATCGCTGCTGTTCCTTCGGCTGTCTTTCCGCCGAAAGTGTAAACATACTTTGTCATTTTTTTACTTCTTAGTTTTTATTATATTATTACGTCTATTATTTTCAAAACAACTAAGCGACTAAATATTAGTCGCTTAGTATATAGTATTCGTTATATTTTTACCTTACAAGCAGTACTGAGCCTTTTCGGTTGATCTCCACTCCCGGCTGTTCCTGACTGATATATCGTAGCAGGTAGGTATAAACTCCTGCCTGGCATACCTGTCCATTGTAGGTGCCGTCCCATTTGCCGTTGATATCGTCGGATTCGTACACCTTTTGTCCTGCTCGGTTGTATAGCGTGATATGGAACTCGAGGATGCCGATGCCTTTGGCCGTAAAGAACTTGTTGGTGGGCAAATCGGGCGAGAAAGCATTTGGCAACCAAATTTCTCCGCGGTTGCCAATACCGTTGGAGTCTCCGTGATAGTTAACGCTGATTATCATCATAGTGCTGTCGTAGCACAGGTATTCGTTGCGGACAACAAGTTTCACCCAAGTGCTGTCTTGACGGTCGGGGTAGTTATAATAAGTGTAAGGTGTGGTATCCACATTGTCCTTGCGTTCGCAGGTCCACCAGCGTTGCACCACATGTCCGAGGCTGACGTCGGTGAATTTCATCTGTGTGTTGTACAGCATCACGTGTTCGGGGTCGCGGTGTATGCGTGCTTCGAGCTTAGGCGAGGGATTTACGAGTATGCTCTCGCGCACTTCGCAAGCGGGGCTGAAATCGGCACGGCCTGCGGATACTGTGTATGTAGTCGGACGCACGGGAGCCACATGTATCAGCTGTTGGCGTTCCTGACCTTCGAGTGAGAGGTCGTAGGGGTACGATGTCCAATGGAACATAGTGTCGTCGGTAGTCTGAACAAGCAGTCCGAAAGTCTGTGTCTCGCAGTCGAAGCCTGTGTTGTGCAACTCGATGGAGGGCAAAGGTATCACCGTAAGGTTAAGTGACACTATACTGTCGCAGCCGTATCTAGAAAAGAGGGTATCAACGTATCGTCCTGGTCGCGAGTAGGCATTACCTCCGAGGAACGACTGTTGCCCTTCGCAGATGGTGTCCACTATAGTATCCCTAAAGGTATAGTCCATTGTTAGATGCAAGTGTATGATACTGTCGCACCCTATATCGTTTGTAGTAAGGAATGTCGGAAGAATTGTGCTACGTGTGTATGTCTTTCCGTCGCGCCAAACATAGCGTCCGCAGGCTATCACGCTGTCCCACGAGTGCGATATTCTGCCGAAGGTAAGTTCACGAATCACACTGTCACAACGCAGGTTGTTGCGTCGTTTCACTGTGTCGTAGTAAATACCTGTAGTATAGCGCATAACTCCACCGAATTCTATCGGGGTGTCACTACATGTGTCGTAGTATTCACGTTTTATGGTGTCGGCGTTGATGTGTACAGTGCTGGTAAGATCGAACACATCGCCGTTACAGGCCACATATTCCATACGCACAGTGTAGTCGGTAGGCTCGGTGGGGCACACTCTCCATCGCGATTTTGCGGTGTCGTTGTTTATCACCTCGCTGAACAGTTGACGGCCGTTGGTGTCGCGACCCTGATACCAGGTAACCCTATAGTTGGGTGTTCCCGTCGGGGTAAAACGCCAAGCCTCATTTCGTGTTCTCCACACACCACCGTTTCGTCCCGGGGGCACCACAGCTTGTGTGCCGGCGGCATTCTGTATTCCAACCAATTTCTCTCCATAGTTAGTCGAAGCTTCACCCATGTGGCTGTCGATATAAACATCGATGATGTTGGTGCCTTCGTAAAGCACTATCATAGAAGTATGGAATGTGTCGTAATTACCATACGGCGGGCAGCGGTAGAAAGAGAAACAAGCTGCTCGGCAGGGGTATTCACCCAGCACATCCATGTGGACTTCGCCATAAGTGTTGCCTGTGATATAATCGGTATAATACGGGTAGAGGTCTTCATAAACGCCATAGATGGCATTAAGCGAGGTTGCCGGAAAATTGTTGGGATTATTGGGTATCGGGCAACCCGATGAGAATATATATTCGTTGCGACCGAGATAATTATTTATGTTGAAAGTCACCATTCCATTCAATCCCACCACAGCATAATTATATGTATTACCGTAGAAACAAAAATCGAAAGGCATCCGAAGCGTGTCCGCGTAGTAATCGTCTTGGTTTTGGAATGTTATAAGTCTACCTGCGGTATAAGAGAACGGCGGTGTGCATGGTATTGAGGATACTGTATAGTCGGTGGCGGTAACTGCTGTAGCGTTAGAATAGGCTGTAAGCGTTATGCAGTCGCCGCAGTGCAGCGTGGTATCGGCATTGGGATTGTCCCGATGCGTAGCCCTTACCTGTATTGAGGGGCAGCCCGACTGTATAATATTATTATTCTGAGCCACAGTTTTTGTGCCAAAAGCTGTCATTGCCAAAAGCACCACACTTAATATTACGTATGCTCTTTGTTTCAGTATTTTCATATCTTTGTTTGTTTTCGTTTTATGGTATTTTATTGCAACTACCAAACTGCAAAAATACGTTTTTTCTGTCAATTATACAAGTTTTTCAATGTTTTTTACCAACAACAATATCACAATATTCTACAAATCAAATATTTAACACAATAAATTCATCATTTCTGCGGTTATTTTTTTCGCAAAAACATTGTGCAACAAGTTGGTTTTCCATAGAAATAGACACTCTTAAGTGTTTATTGCTACAGATTTATACAAGGAAAACTTTTGAAAAAAACGATAGTTCCAGCTACCTAAGGACTTCCACCACTCCGTTTCGCTGAACATTGCCTTTGTATCCTTTTCCTGAGAAACGGTAATAGTATGTTCCCGACGGATCGTTGTTGGCTGCGGGGTCCCAAAAGTCCTCGCGTGTGGCGATATTTTGTTTATGGTAAACGATTCGTCCCCAGCTGTTGTAGATATAGAGCTCGGTGTCGGTGAAACCGCGTCCCTCGATAAGATTCTTTATCTCGAAAATATCGTTAAGTCCGTCGCCGTTGGCGGTAATCGTGTTGGGGAACTGAAGGAAATCGTTTGTGATATAGATTTTAGTTTCTGCCGTGTCGTAGCACGTGAGAATACTCCCGTCGCTTTTTGGATATGAGGTGAGGGCTATAAGGCGTATAAGATAGTTACCGACTGTGTTTCCGGTTAGCTGCCAGTGGTATTGAGGTTCATAATCGTTGAGCTCTACCGGTGTACCTGTTGGAGTTTCGCTGCCGAAAATCTGCCAAAAGTATGAGTTGCGCTGCGGGTCGTGCGGGGTGGAGAGGTTGTGGAAGAACACATCAGGCGAGAGCATTGTGACAATTGGTGGATCCCAAGAGAATGCGGCACGAGTAAAGTCGTACACAACTACGCGGAAGTATGTGGTGTCGCGACATCCGTTGGGTGCGAGTATGGCGCAAAGCACATTGTAGGTACCAGCTCTCGAATAAGTGTGTGAAACGGTTTCTCCACCGCGGATTGTGTTGGTATATCCATCGCCCCATACAAAAGTATAAGTGTTTCCTTGAGTGTTGAGGTTCACATCAGTGCGTGAGATTGTTGTACCCAAGCATATTTCCTCAAGATTCATATTTGGCTCAAACTGAGGAAATTCAGCGTACAATTTCTCGAGGAAGAGTACCGTGATACTGTCGCATCCGTGGGCTGTGGTATTGCTGTCGTAATACACTCCAGGCTCGGTGAGTACTTGTCCGGCAAAAGCGTAAGATGTGTGGTTGCAGATGGTGTCGTAGATAGTGTCGTATGAGGTGTGCTCGATGATAAGATTCAATGTAAGGGTGCTGTCACATCCAAGCACGTTTTTGAAATGCATTGTAGGAGTGTTGGTACTGTGGGTGTAGGTGACGCTGTCCTGCCAAGTGTATTGGTTGCATGCCGACACACGGTCGACTGCCGAGTTGTCGAGCTTTAGCTCAAGTCGTTCGATTATGCTGTCGCAGCCAGCGGCGTTGCGTATGGTGTCGTAATACATTCCCGAGCGCGTGAGTGTACGTCCGTGGAAAACGTAAGGACCGTTATGGCAAAACGATGTGTCGGTATATGTCACTTCGCTGCTGGTTATTGTGGTAGTGCTGATAAGGTCGAAGAAATCGCCGTTGCAAGCACGGTAGCGCAAGCGTGCCGTAAATGGGTTCACACCACTCGGACAAACTCTGATGCGAGATACGGATGTGTCGTTGTTGATGGTGTCATGTCCGAGTATCACGCCTGTTGCGTTGGAAGTGTCAGTACCGTCGTACCATGTCACCACGTAGTTCGGTGTTCCTGTCGGGGTGAATCGCCACGCCTCATAGGTAGTTGTCCACGTTCCGCCGTTGCGGTTAGGTGCTGTTACAGCCATGGTTCCCGTGGCATTCTGCACTCCCACAATGCCGTATCCGTTGTTGGTTGATGAGCAACAGTTGCGGGTATGTATATACACATCGATGATGTTGGTACCTTCGTAAAGCACTATCTGATATGTATTTCCTACAGAATAGTTACCGAAGAGAGGAACATTGTAGTAGTTGATACAAGCCACGCGGCAAGGCGATTGTCCGAGCACTCCTTGGTATATCTGTCCGTTGCCGTTGTAGCCGGGGTAAATGTCCTCACACACACCATAGATGGCGTTAAGCAATGAGGATGGGAAGTTGGCGTTGGGTATAGGCGTGTACGACGAGTAGCTATAAGCGCAGTAGCCACCATTGTTGGCGGCATTGAAGGAGATCACTCCGTTGGCTCCCACGCAGGCTTGGCGGTAGGTTTGACCGTAGAAACAGAAGGGAAAGGGTAGGTTTATGATGGCAGCGTAGTAGTCATCTTGTGTTAGATTTATTTGATTTCCTGCTTGGAAGGAAAATGGCGGGTTGTAAATAATCGACGACACTGTATAGTCGTTTGCCGTGGTGGCTGTGGCTATTACGTTGGCGTGTAGTATAAGGCATCCGCCGCATTGTATTGTTGTGTCGGCGCCACTCACTGTGCCTGCGGCGTGTATTGACGGGCATCCTGTCGGGGCGTTTTGTGCTACTGCCACTCTGCAAAAGAATAGCAGGGCGAGAAACGACACCAGCAGTCTGGTTTTCCGTCGGATTACTTTACTAATTGTCACCATAACCATATTTATTTATATAATAGACACTTACAACATCGTTTTCGCTACAGAGACAATGGCATAAAAAGAATTTCTTTGAAGGGCTGTCGATGCCCTACCCTATTTCCGTCAAGCTTTGGCGTTGTCCTTGTCGGACTTTGCGGTTTCGTTCTTTTTGTCGGCTTGCTGCTTTTGAGCCGCTTTGAGGCGGGCTTCCATCAGGGCAATCCGTTGTCGTGCCGATTGTATCTTTTTGTCGAATTCTTCTTTCAAAAGGCTTGCCTGCTTTGAGTTGGCAAGGAATCCGAGGTTGTTCTCCCAAGTGGCGACCTCGTTTTTGAGTTTGTCTATTTCGTCGCGCATACGCCGTGCCTGCTCGGTGGAGATGTTAGCATCATCACCGGACACTTGGCTGTGTATGTCTATTTTCAGCTTGTCGAAATGTGCGTTAACTATTTCGTTGAACTGGCGTTGCAGCTCGGCTTTCTGGCTGTTAGGCGTGAAGCCCACCTCGTTCCACTGGCGTTGTACGGCCTGTATCATCTCGAGGTTTTTCTTGTTGTCGTCGCAGAACTGCAGGTTTTTGAGCTCGTCGATGAGCGCCTGACGTTTGACCACGTTCTCCTGACCTTGGTCTTTGCGTGAGTTGTAGAAGGCGGTCTTGCGTTCGAAGAACTTGTCGCATGCGGCGCGGAAACGCTGCCATATTTTATCGGACACTTTGCGCGACACCGTTCCGATGGTCTTCCATTCGGCTTGTAAGGCGAGGAGTTCGTCGGTGGCTTTGCGCCAGTCGTTGTCGGTGTTTTCGGCTAGGTTCTCGGCTTTGATGCAGAGGTCAACCTTGCGGTTGTAGTTCTCTGTCTGCTCGGAGCGCAGCTGGTCGAGGTATTCGTTTTTGTTCTGGTGGAAACGCGACATTGCGGCTGTGAAACGCTGCCATATAGCGTCGTTGTGCTCGCGCGGCACGGGGCCTATGGTCTTCCACAGTTTCATGAATTCGTCCATCTGCTCGGTGTTGGCGGTCCACTCTTTGAGCAACTGGGGACGTATCTCGGCAAGGGCTTCGGCTTTCTCGCACAGCTCTGTCTTGGCGAGGAGGTTCTGTTCCATCTCCTCCTGCATGTGGCTGTAGTGTTCGCGGCGACGCTGGTCGATTTTGTCGGCAGCATTGCGGAAGCGGTTCCAGATTTCTTCGTTCTGTTCGCTGGGCACGGGGCCTATCTCGCGCCACTGCTCGCGGAATTGCTGCAGCTGCTTGAAGGCTTTGTTCACCGAGGGTTCCATGATGAGGGCTTCGGTCTTTTCACAGATGCTTATCTTCTGGTCGAGGTTGGCCTTGAGGTCTTTGTCGCGGAGCTCTTTGTTTATCTTCACTTTGGTGAAGAACTGCTCGATGAGGAAGTGGTAGTTGTTCCAGAGGTTGTTTATTTCGGAGCGCGGCACGTCGCCGATGGCTTTCCAGCGGTCCTGTATGTTGTTGAATTTGTCGTGCGCGGCTTTGAGGGTGTCGTTGCTGTTGATGAGTTCGCGGAGTTCGTCGAGGAGCTGGTTTTTCTGTTCGAGGTTGTGCTGTTTCTGTTCATCGAGTTCTTTGTTGTGTTTCTGACGTTTCTGGCGGTACTGGTTGTAAAGTGCGTTGTACTCGTCGGCGACGGGGTCGGCGGGTTGTTTTTCGGCGTCGGCGGTTTCGTCGGGGGCGGGTTGGGGAAGCTGGGCCGTCTTTTCTTCGAACTGTTTTTTTATGGCCAGCACGCGGTTGCGTATCTGCGGTATCTCGAGCTGCAGCAGCTCTTTGAGCTCGGCCACGAGCTCTTCGCGGGTGTAGGGGGTGTAGTCCACCTGAGGTTCGACGAAAGGCTCTTCGGGGGCAGTGGCCTCGGGCTCGGCAGGAGTCTCGGGCTGAGGCTCGGCGGGAGTCTGGGGTTGCTCTTCCGAAGCGTCGGCCGGTTGGGGTTGTACGGGTTCGGTTTCGGCAGTTACGGGTTCGGTGGTCGGCTGTTGCAGTTCGTCGATGTTCTCCGGTTGCAGATTTTTGTTTGTTTCTTCCATCAGTTTGTTGTGTTTTTTTCGTGTTTTTCCCCAGACTGCGCTTCGTGGATTTCTCCGCTTCGCTATCGAAACAGCCACTGGCAGTTTCTTCATCCGGGGTTAATAGAATGATGTGTCTTCGACACATTTGGAGTTGCAAACTTACACTTTTTTTTTGACAAAAAGAAACGGACAGAGGTTTTTTTTTACAAAAACGCTCTGCCCGTCTTTTTCAACACATTAAATCACAATGAGTTACATCATTAAAATAGATATGTGTCCTATAAAAGAATTGTGTGTCGATTGCCGTTATTGCTGTATTTTTTTGCTTATATCTTCGGCCCAAGAGCGGAATTGTTTGTCGGTTTCGATAAGGTTGCTCACCTGTTTGCAGGCGTGTAGCACGGTGGCATGGTCTTTGTTGCCGCACTGCAGACCTATCATCGAAAGTGGCGACTTGGTGAAGTGTTTGGCGAAATACATGGCGAGCTGTCGTGCCTGCACTATCTCGCGTTTGCGGGTGCGCGACTGAAGGCTTTCGACGGAGAGGTTGAAGTAGTCGCATACGACTTTCTGTATGTAGTCGATGGTGATTTCGCGAGAGGTGTTTTTGACGAATTTCTCTATCATCTGCTTGGCCAGCTCGTAGGTTATCTCCTTTTTGTTTAGCGACGACTGCGCCATCAGCGTTACGAGGGCTCCTTCGAGTTCGCGGACGTTGGTATTTATATTGTAGGCAATGTGCTCGATTACGGCGTAGGGCATCTCGATGCCGTCCTGCGCGAGTTTCTGTTTGAGGATGTTGATACGTGTCTCGACGTCGGGTATCTGGAGGTCGGCCTGGAGGCCCCATTTAAGACGGTTGACGATACGGTCCTCGATGCCTGTGAGTTCGGAGGGAGCTTTGTCGGAGGTGATGATTATCTGTTTTTTCTGCTGGTGCAGGTGGTTGAAAATCTGGAAGAAAGCCTCCTGTGTCTTGGGGGCGCGGTTGGCCCAGAACTGTATGTCGTCGATGATAAGCACGTCCACGCATTCGTAGAAGTGGATGAACTCGTTTACGGTGTTGTCCTGCGAAGAGGTCATGTACTGACGCATGAACTGGTCGGAGGTTACGTATAGCACCACTTTGTCGGGGTGCAGCTCCTTGGTTTTCCATCCTATGGCGGTGGCGAGGTGCGATTTGCCGAGGCCGCTGTTGCCATATATAAGGAGTGGGTTGAAGGAGGTCTTGCCCGGATTTTGTGCTATGGTGAAGCCAGCGCTGCGGGCGAGGCGGTTGCAGTCGCCTTCGACGAAGTTTTCGAGACGCCACGACTCGTTGAGCTGCGAGTTGACTTTTAGTTTTTTCATTCCCGGCACATAGCGGGGGTCGGGCATACGTCCCTGAGCCGAGGCTCCGACGGGGAACTGCACGTTTACGTTCTGTTTGCTTGCTGAGCCTGTGGCGCCATTGGAGGGCAGGCTTACTGTCGCAATTGGTTTCTTGTTTTCGTCCATAACCACTTTAATGTTGTATCTTAACCTGCCCGACGGGCCTAATTCTTTTTTTATTGTCCTGCGAAGGATGTCGGAGAAATGCGCCTCGAGATGCTCGCAATAGTAATGGCTCGGCAGACGGAGGGTGAGCACAGTGCCTACCTGCTCTTCGACCAGACTTACCGGCTCGATGGGGGCGAACCACGTTCTGAACATCTCGGGGGACACGACGTCTTTTATCACCTCAAGGCAATTGTTCCAAACTTTTTGATAATCTTTTTCGCTTGACATTGTGTTTAATTGTTGTTTTTCTGATTTATATGTATTTTTTCTTGTTCCTGTTGGTTGTATGCAAAGGTATCAAGAATAATTTTTTTTGCGGTTTAAAAAAAAATTTGGCAGTTTCAATTTTTTTTTGTAAACAACAAGCACCTCTTTAAGACCACAAAAAAAAACCATCTCTTAAATTACTAAAAAACACTCTTTTAACTCCCCCACCCCATTTTGGCGGCAATATACAATTTATTTTTTGAAAAAAAAAGAGTTCGGCATTTTTTTATCACTTTTTTATCTACTTTTTTTCATTTTGGGGGCATAAAGTTGTGTTTCAAAAACTTAAATTGGCCCGATTTTTGCAATCGTTTGCAAATCAAATATTTTTAACAAATCACTGATTAACAAATATTTACAAAGTCAATTTTTGCCCGCTGCCAGTCCATTTTGCTATTCTTCAACGGCTTGTGGAAGGGGGTGATTTTTTTCTCATTTTTTTCGTCGGCTAAAAAAAATTTTAAGTATTATTTTTTTTCTGCTATTGCAAAAAAATGTTTTTTCAACAAAAACACACCTCTTCTTCCCCTTCTGTTCAATGTGCTAATTAACAATTTTTTACAAATATATCAAATATCCAACCGTTTGATTTCCAACAAATCAAAATCTTCTCCCAAAAGGGAGTTTTTTATCTGATAAGCAGCACCGTGCCGCTTTTTTCGTTGCTGTCGTTGGGCCGCGACTTGGTGGTATAATGGATGCGGTATACATACGTTGCGGCGGGACAGGGCTTGCCTTTGTGTTTGCCGTCCCAGCACTCGTCAATGTCGGTGGAGTGATATACAAGCAATCCCCTGCGGTTGTAGATAAATATCTCGTAGGTGGCTATGTTGTCGTAACCCACTTTGAGCAGGCGGTTCTGGTCGGCGTCGGGAGTGAAGGCGTTGGGCACCCACACACTGCCTTTCACTATAGGATATGTGTCGGAGGCGGTGTCGTCGCAGCCGTTCTCGTTTTGGACAACAAGTGTCACCTGCAGCGAGTCGCTTTCGTAGTGCGGTGTGTAGTAGGTAAAACGTTCGTGAGGCACCTCTTTGTCGAAGAACGCAGGCGGAATTTCGTGAAAGATCCACTTGCGGTCGAACACATTGCCCGTAGAGTAGTCGGAGAACTTTATCTGCATATTCTGCAAAGAAATGACGAGAGGTTTCATCTTGAAAGAGGCTTTCAAGTTAAGGGCTGTATCCACCGTGATGAACAGATGCACTATGCTGTCGCAGCCATCGACGGTTTGCAGATCCTGACGGTACCAGCCTTGCGTGTTATAGGGCAGTCCGTTTATCTCGACATTTTTCCCTGCGCATACATAATAATATAATGTGTCGCGGATGGTGTCGGAGACGGCTATGTGAATGCCGAGAATACTGTCGCAGCCTTCGGCGGTATGGAGTTTCTGCCTGTACCAGCCACGGTTGGCGTAGGACTGCCCGTTGACTTCGACCGTCTGTCCGGCGCAGATGGAGTACGAGAGCGTGTCGCGGAGGGTGTCAGAAACCGAGATGTGGATGTGCAGTATGCTGTCGCAGCCGTTTGCGGTGCGGAAATTCTGCCGGTACCAGCCGCGGTAGGCGTAGGTCTGGCCGTTTAGTCCTATGGTTTGTCCCGCGCAGAGGGCGTATTCTACGGTGTCGCGGAGGGTGTCGGAGACATTGATATGTATTTCGATAATGCTGTCGCAGCCATAGACAGTGTGGAGCCGCTGGAGGTATGTCCCTTGTATGGAATATGTCTGTCCGCCATGGGTATAAGTGTTTCCTGCGCATAGATTCTGCTGTATGACGTCGCGGAAGGTGTCGTGTACGGCAAGGTCGATGTTCAGTATGTTGTAGCACCGCGAAACGCTGTCGCGCCACAGATATTTGTAGTAGCCGGTGCGGTTGTAGCTCTGGCCTTTGTAGTTGAATGTCTCGTCTGCACATATCACCGGATGTATGTAAATGCGGTTGGTGTCGGGGACGATGAGCTGTATGACGAAGTTTCGGAAACAGCCCGTAGCAGTGTCGCGCAGATACTGAGTATATATGCCCGACAATTCGTATGGCGGATAGTCCACCCCGCTCACGGGCACACAGCCCATATGACGGTTGGTGTCAAGTGTTTCGCCCGGACAGGACAAGTACCGCATGGTGTCGCGCAAGGTGTCCTGAACCGAGATATTTATCACAAGGTTGTTGTAACAGCTGTCGGGCTGTCGCAGATGCTGGGTATATTGTCCCGGCATGTAGTAGCGTCTGCCGCCGGTGTCGAAACTGGCGCCCGCACAGATGGTGGGGTAGATGGTGTCACGCAGGGTGTCGTTCACAGTAAGGTCGATATAGAGGCGGTGCAGACAGCCTCCGAGGTCGCGAACAACTTGGGTGTGAAATCCCGGACTGTAGTACGACACACCGCCAGTGTCGAAACTGGAGCCTGCGCAGATGGTGCGATATATGGTGTCGCGCAAGGTGTCGTTCACCGTAAGGTCGATAGAATGGATATGGTAACAACCTCCGAGGTCGCGAGTGACTTGTGTGTAGAATCCAGGATTGTAGTACGACACACCGCCGGTGTCGAAACTGGTGCCCGCGCAGATAACGGGGTGGACGGTGTCGCGCAGGGTGTCGTTCACAGTAAGGTCGATATAGAGGCGGTGCAGACAGCCTCCGAGGTCGGGAATGAGTTGGGAATAGAAACCCTGATTGTAGTACGACACACCGCCCGTGTCGAAACTGGCGCCCGCGCAGATAACGGGGTGAATGGTATCGAGTATGGTGTCGTTCACCGTAAGGTCGATAACCAGATCGAAGAAACAGCCTGTTACGGTGTCGCGAAGATATTGTGTATAAACGCCCTGCTGTGTGTATGGCGGATAATCATGTCCGCTAACGGGGCTGTAGCCCAGATGTCCGTTGGTGTCGAAGCTTGCTCCGATACAGATAACAGGATGTATTGTGTCGCGGAGGGTGTCGTTCACCGCAAGGTCGATAACCAGCTGATGGAAACAGCTATCGGCCGTTCGCATGTACTGCTTATAAACACCCTTAGCCGTATAAGAAACCCCATTGGAATCGAAGCTGGCTCCGGCGCAGATTACGGGATGAACGGTATCGTAGATGGTGTCCATCACCGTAAGGTCGATAACGAGGTTGTGGTAGCAGCCCGTTAGGGTGTCGCGAAGGTACTGTGTGTAGAAACCCCTTTGGTGATAGGCGATTCCGTTGGTGTCGAAATGACCCAAGTCGCAGATGGTGCGGCGCACGGTGTCGCGGAGGGTGTCGTTCAACGTAAGAATGAGATACGCCACGCTGTCGCACCCATGGTGAGTTCTCAACGTACTACGGTAGAATCCCGGAGTGGAGAGACTGTCGCCATTAAAAATATATGTACCACCGACGCAAATACTCCTATCCACAGTGTCGCGCAGAGTGTCGCGGAGGTAAGTAACGAGAACCATCATGCTGTCGCACACGCCCCCTGTTGGATAGTAATGTTCGTAAACACCCATCCCTGTGTAATTTGTGCCACGATAATTGAAAGTCTCATTGGGACAGATAGGTATGCGCACAGTATCCATGCCCGGAGCAACGACTCTCACGACACCTTCCAGAGTGTCGCACCAGAGCGTGTCGCAATGGCCGTGGGTTACAGCCGTAATGCGATATGTCCCAACGTTGTTGAAATGATGTTTGAACGACAATCGGCTTACATTGAGCAGGGTGTCGTCGAGATACCAAAGCACTGAGGTATCCAAAGCGTTGGTAATCAGGCGTATATTAGCCGTATCAGTAATACAGTGGCTCACCGTATCTTCGGCAGTCCTCACCGACCGGTGGTTTATCTGCAGACCTTCCCTGATATTTCTCAACCCCATACCGGCGGTATATGCATAGCTCTCGGCCCGGCCCAATCCATAGAAATAAGCCACAAAATCGCCCATTTGGTTTTGCAATGTATGCACCCCAGCCTGAACAGAAATCTGTGCGAAACTGTAAACGGAATCGATTGGCGAGAAATAGGATGCAATAATGTTGCTATCCATCATCATGCCGGCCAAGTCGCTGGTAGCCACCACTATATTCATATAATGTCTGGTGATTGCCGATGTGTTGTAGGCGGCAAAAGCCACCTCGCACACACCCTGCTCTATCGGCGGTATTATCACTGTAGATGGGTCGCCGGGCTGACCGCCGTAGTTACAGCTACTCATGTATAGACACACCATACTCGGCTTGGTAGTGTAAATGCGGTTTATCATCGAATACGGGACAATTGCCTCATAAACATTGCCTTTCATAAGGTTGGAATCCACCAAAACACTATCGATGAACACATCGCAACTGTCCTGCGAAGATGTTATCCTTATCAGATCACCGGCATTAGGTACTGCACCAGCCGCCCCAAGTCGGACTTGGGACGGAGCCACAACAAAATTGTTCCCCCAGTAATCGACAGGAATCGATTGTTCGTACAGATGATCGCAACAACAGAAAGTGTCGGGGACATACGTACAATTGTTCCCCTGGAACATCGCGAATGGTTTGTTGTTCGAATAAACCTCCACCCCAGTGGGATTTACGTAATAGATTTTCTGGTATGTCTGTCCCCTCATCAGACGCACGGTATCCAAACCAGCCATTATTATCACAGTGTTGTCCTCGGTGGCAAGCACGCCAAATTCGGGGATCCCTTGAGCATATTCCTGAAAAATATAACGAGTATTCAAAGTCGTTGTAGGCAACACAGTGGTTATGTCGTACGAATGAGCCTTGAAATTAGAGGCGTACAACGATATGTCGGCAGTGGAGTAAACATGCAGTCCTGCATTCAACACGCTGTCGTAAAAGTTCGTTCTCATCATGTTGAATGGTATGGGGATAACGACATATCCGCCTGCTGTAAGATTTGCCGTCGTTCGCCAATTAAGTCTCGGATTTTCCACCGTAACCACTGCGTTACTGTTTCCTGCCGCTATAAGGGAAAGGTTTGCCGAATCGGTATAATTTCTAAGGAACATCACCCAGAAATCGTCACCGAGGGTTGTGCCCGAGTTGCACTGGGCTTGAACCCTGCTATTTAAAGGAAGGAAGAACAACAGCAGAACAATTGCCGTTATCTGTATCAAACCCTTGTAGCAACGCATTTTATGACACATCGCAGAGTCCGTTAGGTTTTATCTCACAAGCAGCACCGTTCCGCTTTTTTCGTTGCTGTCGTCGGGTTTCGACTTGGT
>JAEENM010000034.1 GCA_016283745.1 Bacteroidales bacterium
GTTGTGGCAGTAGAACCGCCGTTTTTGGCACTCCACTGCAAATTGCCAGGCGAGAAAAGCACTCTGGTGCCAGCACTAACGGAAAAGGTGTACGGACCCGCTGCCGTAGTGGTGAATGTTATCTGGTTGCCGTAGGCGGTATCTACGGAGTTTATGGCGTAGGCACGAACATAGTAAGTAGTTCCAGCAGTCAGTCCCGTAAGGCTGCTTGTAAAAATGCCCGTGCCACTGCCGTTGCTTGTGTGGCTGTTGCTCAATGTCGGATTCTGCGAGGTGCTCCAGCACACGCCACGAGCGGTAACAGAATCTCCACCATCACTGGTAACATTGCCGCCGCTTGTGGCTGTAGAGAATGTTATGTTACTTACAACAGATGTGGTAGTAACAGTTGGTATAGTGGCTAACGTAGTGAACGTTACTTGATTGCCGTAAGCCGTGCCGACTGCGTTTGTGGCGTAAGCACGGACATAATAAGTAGTTCTTATGGATAGGCCTGTAATGTTGCTGGTAAAATTGCCCACGCCAGAACTGTCTGTTGTATAACTATCGTTTATTGTTGGATTTTGTGAGGTGCTCCAACATACGCCGCGCGCCGTAACGGGTGAACCGCCGTCGCTGGTTACGTTGCCGCCGCATACCGCAGAGCTATCGGTGATATTGCTAACGGTGTCGGTGGTAACGGTAGGTATTGTCAATGTTGTAATGGTGTCCTCATTGCCGTAGGCCGTTCCAAGATAGTTGGTGGCATAGGCACGGATGTAGTAGGTCGTTCCGGGTGTCAAGCCTGTAATAGTGCTTGTAAAATGGCCTGTACCTATACTGTCGGAAGTGTGGTTGTCGCTTATGGTAGGATTGGGAGTTGTACTCCAGCACACCCCACGGGCAAAGACAAGAGTACCGCCGTCGCTGGTTACGTTGCCGCCGCATACCGCAGAGCTGTCGGTGATATTGCTAACGGTGTCGGTGGTAACGGTGGGCAGAAAATCCACCAAATTGAAGAAATACAATGTAAGATTTTGGCTTGCTGTTTGCGGTTGCAATATCTCCTGACTGGCGTAAACCGAATCGTTATGTGTAATATAGCCAACTATCTTCAAGGCGTCGCCGCTCTGAAAAGGATTGGCGGATTGTCGTTTATCCACAGCACTTGTCCCATGGTGGAAAATGGCATTTTCGGCACCTTGGCCGCGGTTGAGCAGTTTAATGGTGCTGCGTCCCTGCGGGGTGGTAACAGCCAAAAGGTAAACCTGCGGATTTTGCAGACGCACCTCGAAAAGGTTGTCCCCTGCCGCAAGTGCCATTGTGCGTTCGGCGACTTTCTGTCCGGCAAGGTTATACACCTGCAAGGTTGCCTCTCCGCTTTGGGGCATGGAAACGGCGACATTTGTAGTTCCGTTGAAGGGGTTGGGGTACGAAGTAATTTCGGCGGCAGAGCCTTGCGCCTCGGCAATGCCTGTCTGGGCAAATGTAAGCACGGTGTCGGGATAGACAAGGGTCTCTGTCCACAAGCGGTTGATATTCTGTACTTTCACAGAGTCCAATTGCACATAGAGCATATTTTGATAGCCTCCAGGATTTGGCCTTGAGCCGGTAAATGTAAGTGTTATGCCCTGCGACATAGCGGTCAAAGCAAGGCCAAATGCGGCCACTAAAGCAAAGATTTTCTTCATTTTATGCGTTTTATTATTTTTTTGATTATTTTGCAAAGATAAGGATTTTTTGTAGAATGTAAGAAAGTGATTGATGGCGGTTGCAGGGATTTCAACTTTCAATTTTCAACTTTCTCAGCGGAGTTTTTTGCAGTAATCCTGAAAATCGCATTTGTACGGTTCTTCGCACTGCGGTCCCATCGGCACCTCGGGTTCGAAGCCCTGCAACACTTGACGGAATTCGGTAAGATACGCCTCCACTTCGGGCAGACGCTCTTCGACGAAAGCCTTGTAGTCGGTAACGGCGAAATCGGCCTCCCCCACCCTGTTCACAAGGTTGAAAGTACGTATGTTGCGCAAAGCGTTCTTGCAGACGTAGTACTGCACGCTCAAATCCCACTCGATGGCGGTATTGACCTTGTCGGAATGCTTCACCTCGAAAATGTCGTAAGTGCCGTCGGCGTTCTTGCGCAGCACGTCGGTAAGCACCAGCACGTCCTTGAACATGATTGCCGCCTCGAAAACCGTCACTTCTCCCTCGTTGCCAAGCAGTTGCGATGTAGCTTCGACATATTCGGGCGAGGTGTATTTGAACCTTTCTTTCATATTCACAGCACCGGGGAAAGTGCTTTTGTAACGGGCTTCGAACTCAATACCGGAGGCGAAACGCGCACGGGTCTCGGCGTCGGGCGGAGTCTTGAGCGAAGATTTGTATTTGTCGAGAAACAGGATTTTCCGACACTGTATGCCTCGCACAAACGAGGTCTTGGAAAAGTTGTAGAACGGTGTGTAACTTCTTTTTTTGAACATCTTTTAACTTATTGGAAATAAAACAAATACCGAAACATCCCACAGGGCGTGCGACACCAGCACCGTTAGCAAGTTGCGGTTGTAGTAATAGATTGCGCTCCAGAACAGTCCGCACACAAAGGCGGCCATGATGAGCATAAAATTCAGCGACGGCAGATGTACCAAGCTGTATATCAGAGTTGTAACGATTATCACACACGGCGAGGCGATTTTCTTCGTCAGCTCGCTCTGCACCAGTCCGTGCCAGAAAATCTCCTCGGCAGGACCTATCACAAACAGCAACAACATACCTATAATCAACTGGTTTTCACCCGTTTTCATGGCGTACACGCCTGCCACCTGTCCCTGCGCAAAATCGAACATCCGCACCGAGAGGAAATTGCCCAGCCAGAACACTCCCCACAGCACCGCCGCCGAACCCACGCCGATGGCCAAATCCCTCCACGAAAAACCCATACTGCTGATTATCAGTCTGCCACGCATCGCAAACGCCATTGCCGTAAGCACCACAGCCGCAAGGCTCATCGTAAGCCAAAAATTGACGTAGCCCGCCGTAAGTGGCGAGAACATCAAAAACCAGAGCACAAAGGCCGTAACTATCGCAATGACAAGCTTTTTCATAACACAAAGGCCGAAATTACCAGCGAAACGACAAGCAACATGGAGTACAGCAGCACCAACTTGGCCGAATCGCCGTCGAGGGTGGCAATATCCTCAGGTTTTTCGCCCGCTTTCATCGTTTTGATGTTTTTCAGGGCAACGGGCAACGACAGCAGCACCGCCAAAGCGGGCCACGACAGGATTTTTGCTATAACCAGCACAAATACAAACATATACGGCAGAAGTTCCAACACAGCGTAATACACTTTGCTGGCTTTCAGCCCTATCAGCATGGCAAAGGTGCGTGTGCCGGCGGCACGGTCTATCTCGCGGTCGCGGGTGTTGTTGGCGTGCAGTATTCCAACCACCTGAAAACCAACAGGGCACGCCGCAAGCAACAGAGGCACGTCAACACATCCGAGCACGGCAAACGAGGTGCCGAGGGGTATCAGCACGCCAAAGATAAGAAACACGTCCAAATCGCCTAAAGCGTTGTATTTCAGAAAGGAATAAAGAAACGTCAGCACAAAGCCGGCCATGCCCACGTACAGCACTCCGAGGTTGGTGCGACACACTATCCAGATGCCGAGCGCCACACCCACAAGTCCCAGCACAATGCCGTACCAAAGTATGGTCTTGGGCTTGAAAACTCCGTTGATAATCAACAGGTTGGTCTGTCCGATATTATTCTCGCTGTCCACCCCCTTTTTGTAGTCGAAATAGTCGCTAACAAGGTTGCCCGAAAAATGGAACACCAGAGCACCGAGCACGCAGGCCGCAGCCACGAGCCAATCCACAGAGCCGAGATTGTCGGAATGGGAGAAAAAGATGTAGGCCACAGCCACCAGAGCGGGCATTGTGGAGGCCGGGAACGACCACGGACGTACCGCCAGAAACCATTGTTTTACCGTTGCCATATTACAAATCGATATTAGTTTTTCGGGTTGCAAAAATACGCAAAAAAATCGAATTGTGGATGGGATTTTTTGAACACGAATCTTGCAAACAACGGCGTTTGGTGAAAATGTCCCATAGTTATAGATGTTGCGACCATTGTAGAGACGCACGGCCGTGCGTCTCTACAAAAGAATTTCATCCAATTCAAAAAAAAATCGTAAATTTGCATTTTTATTTGACACAAACTTTTACAATAAATGAGAAATATTTTTTTCGGCAAAAAAGCTACCGCCCTGCTGCTCGCGCTCTGCTTTGCGGCAATGGGTTTCGCACAATTCGAGAGCCACGCTCACTGGAACCTGAAAACCAAGACCATCTCCGACGATGAAGTGGAGCTGCAGTTTACCGCCACCCTCGACAACGGCTGGCATATCTACTCGCAGCACACCGATCCCAACGGTCCCATAGGCATCTCGTTCCAGTTCGATAACTCCAAGGACTACAAGCGTTTAAGCAACGTGAAGGAGCCCAAGGCTCACGAGGAGTTCGACGATATGTTTAAATGCACGGTGCGCTCGTTCGATGGCAGCGTAACTTTCCGCCAACGTATCAAAGTGCTGACTGACAAGGATTTCAAAGTTACCGGCACCATGTCGTACCAGCTGTGCAACGACGGCAGTTGCATACCTCCCGACGACGAGCCTTTCTCGTTCAACGTGAAAGGTGCCAAACTGACCGACACCACCGCCGTAGCTGTTGCCGATACCACTGTAGCCGACACAGTTGCCACCACTGACGAAAACACCGACACAGCGGCCGTCACCGCCGTAGCCGACACCAAATCCGACAACGAGAAAAAAGATAAAGAAAAATCCCTCTTAATCATTTTCCTTCTTGCCTTAGGCGGCGGCATTCTCACCATGTTCACCCCTTGCGTGTTCCCCATGATACCTATGACGGTGAATTTCTTTATGCACAATTCGGGGAACAAGCGTAAAGGCCGCCGTCAGGCGTGGTTCTTTGGCTTCAGCATTGTGTTTATCTTTGCTGTAATAGGAGGCGTTTTGTCTGCTCTGCTTGGTCCTGAAGAACTGAACACAATAGCCACAAACTGGATTCCCAATCTCATATTCTTTGCTATTTTCTTCGTATTTGCACTGAGTTTCTTCGGACTTTTCGAGATAAAGATGCCTGAAAAATGGATCAACAGCAGCGACAAGCAGGCCGACAAGGGCGGTTTGCTCGCACCTTTCTTCATAGCCCTCACCACAGTGCTTGTCTCCTTTAGCTGCACAGGTCCTATCATCGGTGGCGCTCTCGTCGGTCTCACTACAACAGCAGGTGCCGATGCAGAGACTGCAAACCGTTGGGTGTCGTTGCTCGTAATGCTGGGATTTGGCATCGGTTTTGCCGCACCTTTCACACTACTGGCTTTCTTTCCCCAGTTCCTCAAAAACATGAAGTCGGGCAGCTGGCTCAACACCGTCAAAGTATCGTTCGCTTTCATCGAGCTGGCCTTTGGATTGAAATTTTTGCAAATGGCCGACATAGACCGCAACTGGGGATTGCTACCCCGCGACATATACCTCGCCCTATGGATTGTCATCTTTGGATTATGGGGATTATACCTTCTTGGCAAAATACGTTTCAAAGGCGATGAAGAAATGAAACATATAGGCATTGGCCGCCTGATGCTTGCCATTCTCGACCTCGCATTTGTGGTTTATATGATTCCAGGCCTTTGGGGTGCCGAACTCAAAGCTTTGTCCGGATTAGTTCCTCCGTTTAACAGCCAGGAATTTTCCATACAAAAAGTGGTTAAAGAATTCAGCAACAACGATAAGGGAAGCCTACCCTCCGACCGAAAATATGCCGACCGTCTGTCTGAGCACACCCCTATGGGCTTTGAGGCATTCTACGACCTCGAAGAGGCCAAGGCATACGCACGCGAGCAAGGCAAGCCTGTTTTCATCGACTTTACAGGCAAAAACTGTGGCAACTGCCGTGAAATGGAACACTATATATGGCCGGAACCCAAGGTGAAGGAACTACTTACCAACGAGTTCATCATTGTTTCCCTCTTTACAGACGAAAACACCATCGACCTTCCTGAAAGCGAATGGGTTACCGATGACAGAGGCAGAACTCTCAAAACGCTTGGCCGCCGCAACGGATACCTCCAACGCAGCCAGTTCAATATGAACGCACAACCTTACTATGTTATCATTAACTCCGACGGCAAAGTGCTTACCAAAGAGAACTACAAGTACGACCGCGACGTGCAGAAATTCGTCGACTGGCTGAACGAAGGTCTCGCCAACTTCAAAAAATAAACCACATCCATCGCATTGTGGAAAAGGTTAAAAACCAACATATTACGAGCACAGGACGGCATATCCGTACAACTGCGTTACTCGCATTGTGTATATTGCTGATTTTCAAACCTTTGAAAGCCCAACAGAATTGGTACGACTACGCAGTGCCGGCATCTTTCATAACACTCGGATTTATAGGAGTTTACAACACCGCTTTGTGCGATTTCAAGGAGGACGTGAACCGCAACCTCTGCGACCTGCGCGGCGACAACTACCTCCATTTCGACGATTACGTGCAGTACCTCCCCGCAACCTATTTCGTGTTAGGCGATTACGTCGGCACTCCGTCGAAACACAACATCAACGAGCGCATTTTGCTCACTGCCACCGCCGCCATACTTACCACCGCCGTAGTTCAGGGCATAAAATTCGGCGTCGGCGAGCCTCGTCCCGACACCAAAGCACACACCTCGTTCCCTTCGGGGCACACCGCCACCGCCTTTATGGGCGCCACGCTGGTGTGGCACTCCTACGGACCTGCCGTGGGTTTGGGGGCCTACACCGTGGCCGCGGGCATAGGCTTTCTGCGTATGTACAACCAGCGTCACTGGCTCAACGACGTGGTTGCCGGAGCGGGCGTGGGCATGCTTGCCGCCAACCTCTCGTACCTGCTTCTGCCGTGGGAGAAAAGCTGGTTCAAGCACAAAAAATCGACAAAAGTGGAGATGTCGCTACTGCCCTACTGCGGACAGTACTGCGAAACGGGACTTGCGTTGAATGTGAGGTTTTAAGAATATAAAAAACGGGCGAGATCTACTCTATCTCACTTTTTTCTGAGCGCCAGCATGACCTTGTTCGGCGGCTTTGCGATACCATTTCTTAGCTTCAGAGCG
>JAEENM010000035.1 GCA_016283745.1 Bacteroidales bacterium
TGCTGCCTTTGGTGAAAAAGGACGGTCTGCCCGAAAAGGCACAGCAGATTGTGGACAGCCTGAAATACGACTATATGGTGCAGTACGACGAGAAAGACGCCATCGGACGTCGCTACCGCCGTCAGGACGCCATTGGTACACCGTTCTGCGTTACCGTTGATAACCAAACACTTGAAGACGGCACCGTTACCGTCCGCGAACGCGACACCATGCAGCAGGAACGTATCCCCGCCGAAAACCTCAACGCCTATCTGCACGGCAAAATCCAGCCGATAAAAGTGGAGTAGCAGTTTTGAGTTTGGAGTTTATAGTTTATAGTTTATAGTTGTTATTTATAGGGGCTAGTAGGGGCGAAATATTTTTCGCCCATCATGTGAAAAAATGTAAGGACACACAGCGTGTGTCTGAAGTTGGAGATAGGTAATTGTTATATGGTAGGGGCGTAAAATTTTACGCCCAAATTGAAATAATAAATTTGTATGGACACACAGCGTGTGTCCGATGATAAAGATGGGTAATTATTTGATAAATAGGATAATATGAGCAATATAAGAATAAAGGAGAGTATAGAGCAGAGTGTTGCTGTTAAGCAGGCTATTTTGTCGGATGCGGCTTTTGCACATCGCATAGAGCAGTCGGCCAAGATAATTGTAGATTGTCTGCAAAATGGCGGCAAGGTGCATTTCTGCGGCAATGGTGGCAGTGCCGCCGACGCGCAACACCTCGCTGCCGAGCTATCGGGCAGGTTCTATTTCGACCGTCCTCCCCTCAACGCCGAGGCTCTGCATTGCAACACCTCGTATCTTACCGCAGTGGGCAATGACTACGGCTATGACCACATCTTTTCACGTCTGCTCCGCGGCACGGGCAAACGTGGCGACGTGCTGGTGGGAATCTCCACGTCGGGCAACTCGAAAAACATCGTAAAAGCCTACGAGACGGCCAAGGAGATGGGCATCACCATAATTTCGTTCACCGGAGCGACTGGCGGCGTGATGAAGGAATTCTCCGACATACTGCTCAACGTGCCGTCCACCGATACCCCGCGCATTCAGGAGAGCCATATTATGATAGGACACATTATCTGCGAGCTGGTAGAAACGGACATGTTCGGAAAAAAATAACTAAAGAAAAACAATAAAAAAAAGGCGATGTTTTCATCGCCTTTTTTAATTTCAATTATCAACTCTCAACTTTCAATTTTTTAGTAATCCGACGAGCCTTCATCGTCGTGGTCGTCGTCGGAGCCTTCGCGGCGGTTTTGTTTCAAGCCGTTGTTGATCTTGTACGAAAAGCCGATGGTTACGCTTGGCGAGAGACGTTTGGAGCGCATCACACGGTACATCTGTTCGTTGTCTGTCGTATGTCCGAAACCGCCCGTGCAGAACACGTCGCCCACACGCAGGCTGATGGTGGCACGTTTTTGAAGTATGTCCTTTTTCACCGCAAGGTCGGCCCAGTAGGAGGCCAGCATATCGGTCTGCAGGTCCATAAACGGTGCGCGGTACTGTCCGGAGAACTGTATCGTCCAGTCCTTCGGCAGCATCATAAACGAGTTGAACTTGCCGCTGGCGCGGAAGGCGTTTTTGTCCTGATTGTCGAGCAGTTCGGTGCCTTCTATCATACTTTCGTAGAGGTTCACGCTAACATTCACTTTCCACCATTTGGCAATCTGCCAGTCCACGATGAACTCCAGACCGTAGTTGAGGCCTTTGTTGAGGTTCTGCCATGTGGAAGCCCAGTAACCGTCGTATTCGGCGTTGTAGGCCATCCACGGCGAGTAATAGGCTGCCGAAGCTTCGTCCCACACAAAGCCGTAGCGTGTCATCATATTGTTGGTTTGGCGGAAATAGGCGGAGGTGAAGATGTTCACTTTGTTGATGGCTACGTTGTACGAAAGTTCGAAGGAGTTGGTGAACTCGGGGTCGAGATAGGGGTTGCCGAAGCTTAGCTGCTGTCCCTCGCGCACATCGAGGTAAGGATGCAGGTCCCACATGTGCGGGCGACGCACACGGCGGCTGTAGCTCAGTTGCACGCTCTGGTTCTCGTTGATGGTGTACGACATGTGCAGGGTGGGGTAGAGCTCCCAATATTCCTTTTTCACCGGCTCGATGTCGGGATGGTTCTTGTCCTCGCCGTAGATTGCGGAGTACTCGCCGCGAAGTCCCGCCAAGGCGGAGAATTTCTCCGACACCTTCCAGCCGAGGGTGGCGTAGATGGCGTGGATGTTCTGTCCGTAGTCGAAATGGGTGGAGGAGCGTTCGTCGAGATACTTCTGCAAATTCCACACGGAGTCGTTGTCGTTTTCCGTAAGGTAGTAAACATAATTCTGGTTGGTGTTCATCACACGTCCCTCGTAGCCCGTTTCCAGACGGAATTTCTCTGCGAAGGGATGGACATAGTCCAGTTTCATATTGATGTTGTGGTTGGAGTTTTCCGTTTCCGAATTGCGGAGATAGTAGTTTTGCAGGTTTGCCGCTTCGTTGGGATAAAACTGTTCCTGACGGCCGTCGCCGTTTCGACCACGTATGTTGAAAGTTACGTCGGCGGTGAGCATACGGTCTTTCTCGTCGAATTTCTTAATGAAATTGAGGTTGAGGGCGTGGTTGTGGTTTTTGTTGCTGTTGGTGTCTGTCTGGGTGTAGTTTAGGAAATGGTTTGTGCTGAAATAGTCGTAATTGTCTATGGAGTTCTGTCGTACCCTGTTGCCGCCGCGCAGCTGGTACGAGAGCGCAAGGGTGGTCTTTTCGTCGAAATGGTACTCGCCACCGACTTTCACGCTGCCCATGTAGTTGCTGTGCACACCGTCCTCGAAAAGACTGTCGGCGGAGTATTTGGTGCCGTTGCGGAAACGCTCAAGATAGGTCACGGCGTTGTGTGCGTGACTGCGCACTCCTGCGTCGGCGGAGAGGAAGAAACCCCACTTGCCGGTGTTGTAGTTGAGGTTGATGGTGGCCATAGAGGTAGGCACAAACTTGGGCAGCGGCGAGCCGAAATTGAGGTTCACCACGCCGTTCAAACCTTTGGCACCCACAGTGTTTTCCTTCAGTTTCAGGTTGATGATGCCCGACATGCCTTCGGGGTCGTATTTGGCGGATGGGTTGGTAACCACCTCCACGTTTTCTATCGAGCTGGCGGGAATCTGTTCGAGAAGTGTCTCGAGGTCGCTGCCAAGGAGCTCGTAGGGACGGTCGTTGATAAGCACTTTCACGTTGGTGGAGCCGCGCAGGGTGACGTTGCCGTCGTTGTCGATAGCCACAGAGGGCACGTTTTCCAGCACATCGGTGGCCGTACCGCCGCCCGCCACTATGTTCTTATCCACATTCACCACACGTTTGTCGAGTTGGTAGTCCACCATCGAGCGTTCGGCTTTCACTACCACCTGTTCCATCATCTGCGAGTTCTGCGAAATCTTCACAGTGCCCACTTTCGTTGTCTTCGAGGCGGTTACGGTAATCTGCGAAGGGTGGTAGTAGGTCTGGAATCCCATAAACGACACGCGGAGGATGTATTTGCCCGCAGGGGCGTTCACCGAAAAAGTGCCGTTGGCAGCCGTCACAGTGCCGTTGGCCATCGATGAGTCGGCGACCTTGAGCAGTGCCACCGTGGCGTATTCTATCGGCTCGCCACCATTGCCGTCTATCACTTTACCTGTAACTTTGCCGTTGTTTTGTGCGTTGGCAGCCATTATTGCAGATGTGGCAATCAGAACGAGCAGTGCTATGCGTTTGAACATGTGTTGTATGTTTTGTTTTTACTGTACTAAATTATATTAGTACCTAAAAACGTAAAAATCTTTTGTTTTAGTGTGATTTTGATGATTTTTTTTATTGCCGATAGCAAGCAATAGCCCGACAACAAAATGTGGAATCATGAAGAAACTGATTGATTTTGAACTTTGTTTTCAGAAACGGCGGTTGTTTATCGACTAAAAATTACAATCAGGGAACGCACTCGCCAATCTTTTTTTTTACTGTATCTTATTATAAATCAATATTATACCCCCCCCAGTAAAATAATCGAAAAAAATAAGAATAAAAATTTTGCAATACAACATATTATTTGTAACTTTGCGGTGATATTAAAAAAACAAAAATAGTCATGAAAACACAAATTTTTAAAACCGTTTTGCCGCTGTTGGCGGTGGCACTGTTGGCGGTGGCCTGCACCAAGGAAGAAAATGGCAATCCTCCCGTCGGCAATACCGACAGCGATTTTATGTTAGTAAAGAACTCCTTGGGCAAGACACTGCGGGAGGCCGAAAGTGTTGCATTGGGCAAGGGATATATAAAATCCACCGACGAATACTGGTTGTACACCATCAACGAAAACGGAAACACAAAGCGGCTGCTGCTCTACACAAACACATTCGACAGTGAGGAAATCCTCAAAAATGTGGAAATGACCATGCATACAACCGATCTCAATGTCTTGAAGATGTATTTCAGAAAATGGGTGGGCGAATTGCAGCAGAACTTGCAATTAACGACGGTGCCCCGCAAAGAATATGTAATAGAGTACGACGAGGACAACGACAGGGAGTACTCCACCATCGATGCACTTTTGTCTGATATCGACAGACTGACTTCCGTCGGTGAGGATTTCAGAGCCGTGGTGGGTTGCGTGGACCAACAGTCGTTCACCTACGAGATAACCCTTTATTCCGACATGGTTTCGCTGCAGGTTATAAACGACCGTGTTGATGCCGGAAACGACACCATCCCCATCATCGATGATATTTTAGGCAAAGACCGCGACATACTACTTATGAGAGTGGATTATCTGACTTACAAATATTTGGGTTACACCACTTTTAATATCCGCGACAAAATTAGCGGCGACACTATTCCATTTTTCTCTGTTTATCGTGCCCCGACCGATTTCGGATACCAAAAGCTATATTACCGCACTGTCGACAGTGCAAATATGCTTTTCCACGGCGATATAATCTGGATGGGGTGCGGGATGATGCAATACCCACAACCATCGAGCTTTGTAACGGGTCCGTCCAATAATTTGAACCTGCCATATCCCGGACAAAGCAGAATATCCCACTACAACGGCACACGGCACACCACCGTTACCGACGAGACCAACCTTCGCAACATTTGGAATACCATCTCCATACAGTCGGAGTTCCAGTATTTCTACTCACGCACTACGAAAAAAGTGGCGGTATATCTCTATACTCCCAGTGTTGGCTGTGGCAATCCCGCCGACTGGTACTATCTTGTTTTTGTGGAACAGCAATAATTAGGCAAAATTCACGTGAAAAATAAAATGCTAGAAGATATATGAAAAAACTTATTTTTAAAACCGTTTTGCCGCTGCTGGCGGTGGTCTTGTTGGCGGTGGCTTTGGCCACGTCCTGCGAAAAAGACAAAAACGAAAATGCGTTGACCGTTTCGGGTGTTTCCTTCACAGCTTGCCACGGCGAAGGCGACAAAAGTTACGAAAATCCCGACTCTGTAGCGGTAACTATTAGCGACAAAACCGTTTACGTAACGCACTACAACCTCGATGTAAACTGCGGATGGCAGGACATCGATGTGCAGTGCCGCCTCTCCAACGACTCCGTGTATGTGCGGGAGTACGAAATAACCCCAGTTCAGGCCAACTGCTCATGTGAGACAAACAACTCCTTCCAAATAAATGGTCTTTCGGGCGGTAGGACGTACACACTTGTAATTGAATTCTGCTACCCGTCACCAATTTATAAGACGGTAATGCTATAGGGTGGTTTACAGTTTACAGTATATAGTTTATAATAGTTGAAGGTTGAAATCTGTTTGATAGGTAGTATGCCTTGCAGAAACCGCAGTTTGTTATTTGTTGGAAGTGAAAGAGTTTAGCACCAACCATTATAACCCCAACCACCGATCTCAGACCATGAACCCCAGACTAAAACCGTAGTGGTCTACCTTTCACATCGTTGACAATTCCCCGCTGACAGTCGTAGGTCAAGACGCCGTTGACGAAAGTCTTTTCCACCTTGGCGTGGAAACGCGTGCCTTCCAGCGGCGACCAACGGCATTTGTAGTAAAGAGTGGCGTTGTCAACCACGGTCTCGGCGTTGAGGTCCACCAAAACGAGGTCGGCGTTGTAGCCCTCGCGCACAAAGCCCCGTTCCTCGATGCCGAACAGCTTGGCAGGATTGTGGCACATCTTTTCCACCACCTTCTCCAGCGAGAGATAACCCAGTTTGCATAGCTCAAGTGCCACAAGCAGAGAGTGCTGTATCGACGGCATTCCCGACACCGACTCGAAATAAGGTTTCATCTTCTCTTCGAGCAGATGCGGAGCATGGTCGGTGGCTATGGTGTCCAAAAGACCGTCGTTCAATGCTTTACGCAGGGCTTCGCGGTCGTCGGCAGATTTCACGGATGGATTACAGCGGATGCGGTTGCCGAGAGTGGGGTAGTCCTCGTCGCAGAACCACAGATGTGAAGGCGTTACCTCGGCGGTGATACGTTTGGAGTCGATGCTTCCTTCGGAAAAGAGCGACAATTCTTTGGCCGTGGTTACATGGGCCACGTGCAGACGGCTGCCGAAGTGTTGAGCCAAGCCAACGGCCTTGTGCGTGGAGCGGAAGCAGGCCTCCTCGTCGCGGATAAAAGCGTGAGCCTCAGGCGGTACGGGGGCGTCGCTCCAGCGTTCTTTGGCCAAAGTGGTGCGTTCCGCAATACGCGCCTCGTCCTCGCAGTGTGCCACTATGGGTTTCTTGGCTGTCTGGAAAAGACGTTCCAAGGCGGCATCGTCGCTCACAAGCATATTGCCCGTGGAGGAGCCCATAAAGAGCTTGATGGCGGCGTATTTGGCGGTGTCGATGGAGTTTAGGGTGTCGATGTTGTCGTTGGTGGCGCCCAACATAAAGCCGAAGTTGCAGAGCGATTTCGCCGAGGCCATCGCAATTTTTTCGTCGAGCAGAGCCTCGGTGGTGGTCTGCGGTTTGGTGTTGGGCATGTCTATCACGGAAGTGACGCCCCCCGCCACTGCGGCGCAGCTCTCGGTGTGGAAGTCGGCCTTGTGGGTGAGGCCCGGGTCGCGGAAATGCACATGGGTGTCGATAACGCCGGGCAGTAAGTATTTGCCATCGGCGTCGATGACTATAACGCCTTCGGTTACAGGGATTTCGTCGGCAATTTTGGCAATACGGCCGTTCTCCACCAGCACCGTCTTGCGCTGGATGCTGCCTTCGTTCACCACAAAAGCGTCTTTGATAAGGTAGCGAAAGGCGGTGATTCCGAACAGATCGGTGAAAAGCACCGTATTCTGCGCGTTTATCTCGTTATCGTTTTTCAATCCGGCTAAAAGAGGCATAATTGTTGAGTTTCAATTGTTATTGAAAATAATGATATAATATATAAATATAACGATAAAAGTGTAAATATATTGTGCATACACAAGTACCGTCGGTTTCCTGATTTCAGGCTGGTAATGCTGCACATGGTATAAAAAAGAATAAATGTGTTAGCTCAATTAATATGTACAGTGACTATTTGACATCAATCAAACGATTTTTGTGAAAAAACGGTGGCACGTTGGGACGAATTGTGAAGAAAGCTCCAGTGAATGTTTCGATAGCGGAGCGGAGAACACTCATGCCACCCAAAAACTTTGTTTGTTTCGATTGCCCGAAAAGCGGATAAATAAAGCGTTTTTGAGCATTTTTATTTTTATTTTTATTTTTTTTTTCTAAAGAAAAGAAAGTATGAAATAAAAATCGTATTTTTGCATCATTGAACAAAAAAGGGAATAATATGAAAAAAAATGTTTTGCTATGCGTGATTATCTGCTTGGCAGTCGGGGCTTCGGCTCAGCGTATTCAGTTCCAAAAAGGGAAAAAAATAAATGCGCAAGTTACCGCCCAACCTCAACTTGTCCGTTTTTTGGAAGGCTCGGATTATAACCGTCTTTTTGTGGTTGAACCTGTTCTTAACCCTGCTAAAAAGACAGTGGCCGTAAAAGCGCGGATATGCGATATGAATTGGGAAAACCAATACGAAGTGAGATTGGACGACACGTGGCATAACAATATTGCGTCAGCATTCCGCAAAGGCTCCAAACTGCACTTGCTTTTGAGTTATGAAGACAATGATTCGGCGACACTAAGGCACGTCGAACTGAGTGCCGGCAATCTGAAGATTTTGTCGGACAACAAAATTATAAACAGGAGTTTTGATACTGACGAAAAGGGCAGCATAAAAGTGGCCGATTCTCCCGACGGCATGCGGCACTGCGCCGTTCTAGCCACTTGGAACAAGACAACAGGACAATCTGGTAGCGTGGCTTACCTTTATGACGATGATATGAACTTGCTATGGCAACGCGATATGAAATGGGGCGATGTTGCAGATGTGCTAGTTACCAACAAGGGTGAAGTGGTTACCGCAGCCCTCGGCTACTCCACAAGCGGCGAAAAAGAGTCCATATTTCGTTTCAACGTGGCCGACGAAAACGGTAGCCATTCAGGACAGTTGTTCGACAAGCCCGTATTGGGGAACTTGGCACTGCTAAACTACTCCGAGGGAAAAGTAACGGCAACGGCCCTTATGAGTGAAAGCACCCGCCGTTTCTCATTCTTGGGCATCAAAGACGATGACAAGTATTACACAGGCTTATATGCAATCTGTTTCGATATCAAGGGCAACAAACTTGTTTCCTCCGACAACCATTTCTTTACTCGCAACGAAATACGAACTTTCGAAAATGCCAAGGGAAATGACGATGTGGATACTGGTACCAACTTTCTCGGCGTTGTGGACTATTGCGCCACTCCCCAAGGAGGTGCTGTTTTGATAAACCGCTCATGGGTAATATTAAACCATGGACGAACCACCAATTTTGAGCTCTTTACTTGGGGAATGCTTCTGTTTCAGGTAGATATGGAAGGCAAAATAACCAATGCTTCGCCTTTACGCCATGCCAATTGTAGGGTGGACTGGACTCCCGTGGTTGCCGACCTGTTCTATCACAACAACAAATTATACGTTGTAACCAACGAATCCAACAAGGAATCCGGTTCTTACAGCCCCAACAGCACAGCCAAACCTCCTGCATTGCTAAGGGTGAATTCCGCTCTCGCAATTTACACCGTAAAGCCTAATGGTAAGGTGTCGAAACAGATGGTTGAGAGGGACAAAAGAGCATTCCTGGGTTCACCGCTTCACAAATGCAGGTACGACAAGTTCTATTTCTTGTCGGGAAACTACATCTGTCCTACCAAAATATCTTATATTACAATACCTTGAACGATGATAAGTGATGACATGCGGGTGCCGATTGCCCCATGCCGAAACTGTTTGTTCGAGTGTTCCTAAAATAATTTTTAATAATTATGAATTTTTCAAAAATAAATCGTATTTTTGCTTTTTCAAAACTATTACAAGTTGGAATTATTTATATTATTAATAACTAAAAATCATTTCATTATGAAAAAAACCATTACCCTTTTTCTGCTTTTTGCGGGATTGTGTATGCATGCCATGGCATACGATTTTATTTCAAACAATATTTATTACAAAATCACTGGGGCAAGCACTGCTAAAGTAACTTACGCTAGCAGTGTGACTTACAACAGCTATTCTGGTGCGGTAACCATCCCATCCACAGTAACTAACAATGGTATCACTTATACCGTGAACGAGATAGACTCGGCAGCTTTCGCCTTGTCCACAGGTTTAACATCGGTTACATTGCCCAACACTATCGTAAGAATCGACAGCTCGGCTTTTGTGATGTGTTCATCGTTGCAAAGCATCAACATTCCTGCTTCGGTGCGATACATAGGAAGTGCGGCTTTAAGCGGTACCGATATTCGTACCATCACTATTCCCGACAGTGTGCAGTTTATCGGCGGTGGTCAGTTCTATTTATGCAGCTCGTTGGTTTCAATAACCTATAATGCAATCAATGCCACTCATGGACGTTACTACGACGAAGATATTAATTATCCAGGCAGGTTCAGCTATCTGCCAAATATGGAAGGTTGTTCCAGCCTTACTACCGTTACCATCGGCAGCAACGTGCGCACAATACCCCGTGCTTTCTTCGAAGGTGCACCCGCAATCAGATCCATCGTTATTCCCGACAATGTAACCACCATCCGCGACTCGGCTTTTTATAACTGCACATCGCTGAGCACCATGCAGATAGGTAGTGGAGTTACGCAAATCGGAAGCAATGCCTTGTTTATGTGCGGCCTTACCTCTCTGAGCGTACGCTCTGTTACACCCCCCACTCTGGGCAACTACGTTTTCAATGGCATTAGCAACACCATCCCCGTTACCGTACCTTGTCAGAGCATACGCACTTACCGTGCGACAGCCGGTTGGAACTATTTCACCAACATCACCGGCGGCTCGGCTTGCGAAGTCAATGTAAATGTGGTGATCAACCCCACACAGGCTGCTTCTCCCACAGGAAACGGACGTCACACCATAGGCGATACCGTTAGAATCGGCGCCATTGCCAACAGCGGCTACACTTTCGTTGACTGGAACGACGGCGTTACAGCCAATCCTAGAGATATCATAGTGATGAGCGACACCACTTTCACGGCTAATTTCTCGTCCGACAACGCTATTGCCGATGCAGAATTCAATGCAACGATTGTTGTTGCCGGCAAAGGCATCATCACCGCACAGAATGTGAAGGCTGGCGAATTTGCCATCTACGACCTCGGCGGCCGTTGCCTTCTCCGCAAGGATGTGGCCGAAGGCTCCGAACAGAGCTTCAGAGTTCCCGCTGCGGGAGTTTATGTGGTCCGCAACAACAGCGGCAGCGTGAAGATTGTGGTAAGATAAAGATTACCAAAACTCATATTATAAAAGCCGGCTCGATGCCGGCTTTTTTTGTCGCATTGCTGCAAGAGTTATAAAAAAACAGGAGGTGCGTTTTTTCGCACCTCCTGAACCTAAAAATTACTTACAAACAATTTATCTACAGTAATTTAGCCATTTTCTCTGTGAGGTCGCAGATACGTGTGGAGTAACCACGTTCGTTGTCGTACCACGAAACCACTTTAACGAAGTTGTTGTCGAGAACCTGTGTAAGCTTGGAGTCGAAGATCGAGGAGTGTTTGTTGTCCACGATGTCGATGCTTACGAGGTTTTCCTCGCTGTATTCCAGAACGCCTTTCATAGGACCTTCGGCGGCTTTCTTCATGGCTGCGTTGATTTCCTCTTTGGTGACGTTTTTGGAGAGTTCCACTGTGAGGTCCACAACGGAGCCGTCGGGAGTGGGAACGCGCATTGCGAAACCGTCGAGTTTACCGGCCAGTTCGGGGAGCACCAAGCCAACAGCTTTGGCGGCACCGGTCTTGGTGGGGATTATCGAAACGGCGGCAGCACGGGCGCGACGCAGGTCGGAGTGCGGCAGGTCGAGGATTTTCTGGTCGTTGGTGTAGGAGTGGATGGTGTTCATCAATCCGCGAACGATACCGAAGTTGTCGTTCAACACTTTGGCGATGGGTGCCAAGCAGTTGGTGGTGCAGGAAGCGTTGGAAACGAACTGCACGTCTTTGGTCAGCTTGTCGTCGTTAACACCCAGAACCACGGTGAGGTCCACATCTTCTTTCTTTTCCGAAGGAACGGTGAGGATAACCTTTTTGGCACCGGCGTTGATGTGTTTCATCATCTTTTCGCGGTTTTTGAAAATACCGGTGGATTCGATAACGATGTCAACACCAAGTTCTTTCCAAGGAAGGTTTTCGGGGTCTTTCTCGGCGTAGATGCGGATGCGTTTGCCGTCAACAACGAGGTATTCGCCATCGGCTTTCACATCGCCCTGGTATTTGCCGTGTACCGAGTCGTATTTCAACAAGTAAGCCAGAGTGTCGGCGCTTGTCAAATCGTTAATAGCTACAATGTCAACAGTACCTCTGCTGAACAGTTCGCGGAAACTCATTCGGCCTATTCTACCGAAACCATTTATTGCAACTTTTGCCATATCTATCTGTTTTTTAAATTTTTATATGTTACTAAATGTAAGTTTTGTGTTTTGCAAATATATTAAATTGTTGCGACATTGCAAAATTATTAACAAAGATTTTTTGCCATCAATGTTTTTCACCTTTCACTAATCACTTTTCACCAAATTTTTAGTATCTTTGCAACAGACAATTCTTTGCGACTGTCGCACATTACTTACTAACAATCAACCATATACAAGCAACAATGCGTATCCTCATCACCGACGACACCCATCCTGTGCTGCTTACGAAGCTCAGAAAGGCGGGGTTTGTGTGCGATGTAAAAACCGACATCGGCTACGACGAAACTCTTGCCATCGTCGGCGATTACGACGCCCTGGTGGTGCGCAGCAAAATCCCCGTCGACCGCCGTTTCATCGACCACGCCGGCCATCTGCGCTGCATCGGACGTGTGGGCGCGGGCATGGAGACCATCGATGTGGCTTACGCCGAAAGTCGTGGCATACGCTGCCTCAACTCGCCCGAAGGCAACCGCACCGCCGTGGGGGAACATGCTGTAGGACTGTTGCTTGCGCTTTTCGACAAAATTTGCAAAGCCGACCGCGAGGTGCGTTCCGGACTTTGGCTCCGCGAGGACAACCGCGGCCTTGAAGTGTCGGGAAAGACCGTGGCCATCATCGGTTTCGGCAATATGGGAAGCTCTTTCGCACGCTGTCTCAGCGGCTTCGGGTGCAATATCATCGCCTACGACAAATACAAAACGGGCTACGCCCCCGACTATGTTGCGGAAGTATCTCTGGAACGGTGCTTTGAACAGGCCGACGTGGTAAGTTTCCACGTGCCACTCACCGACGAGACTCGCTATTACGCCGACAGCCGTTTCCTAAACTCCTTTGCCAAAAGCATTTACCTCATCAACACCTCGCGCGGGGCTGTGGTGCAGACCTCGGCACTGGTGGAGGCTCTGAAAAACGGCAAAGTGGCCGGCGCCGCCCTCGACGTGCTGGAGTACGAAAACATGGCCAAAGACGGCCTCGGCTCCGAAAACATGCCCGAAGAGATGAAATATCTCACTCAATGTCAGAACGTTGTGCTGACACCCCATGTGGCGGGCTGGACCGAGGAATCAAAAGTGAAACTTGCGGCTGTTTTGGCCGACAAGATTATAGAAACAATGAAAACCAACTAATTATGATTATCGTAGAGAACAGCATCATTTCGGAGGACATCGCAGACAAGTGTTTCTGCTGCGACCTCGGCCAATGTCGCGGGATGTGCTGCGTGGAGGGCGACGCTGGAGCTCCGTTGGAGAAATCCGAAATCCCCATCCTCGACGAGATTTTTCCGAAAATCCGTCCCTACATGACTGCCGAGGGCATCGCCGAAGCCGAACGCAACGGCCTGCACACCACGGACAGCGAGGGCGTTCTCTGCACACCGTTGGTGAACAACCGCGAGTGCATCTTCACCACCTTCGAGGACGGCGTGGCACTGTGTGCCATCGAAAAGGCGTTTTTCGACAAAAAGATAAACTTCCGCAAACCCGTATCGTGCCATCTCTACCCACTCCGCATCGACGACTACGGCGAGTTCCAGACCGTCAACTACCACACCTGGGACGTGTGCAAAACGGCAGTGTGCAAAGGCGAAAAAGAACAGATGCCGCTCTATATCTACCTGAAAGAGCCGCTGATACGCAAATTCGGCGAAAAATGGTACAACGAACTCGTGGAAAGATGCGAAGAATTCAACGATAGAAATTGAAAATTGATAATTGAAAGTTGAAAATTAAGAGCCTAACACACTACAACCGAATAGAATAAAAACTAATCACCAATCACTATTCACTAATCACTAATCACCAATCACTAATCACCAATGAACTCAAAAATCATCCTCGTAACGGGTGCCAGCAGCGGCATCGGATTCCAGACAGCGCAAATCCTTGCCAATCAGGGCAATACGGTTATCGCGGCCGCACGTCGCACCGAACTTATGCAACCACTTGAGAAACATGGCGTTACAGTTATGCGTCTCGACGTGTGCGACGACCAGTCGATACAGCAGTGCGTAAACGCCATCGTGGAACGCCACGGCCGTATCGACGTGCTGGTGAACAACGCCGGCTACGGCTATTTCGGGGCTGTGGAGAACGTCCCCATCGCCGACGCCCGACGCCAGTTCGAAGTCAACCTCTTCGGCTTGGCGCGACTCACACAGCTGGTGCTCCCGCTGATGCGCGAAAACGGCGGCGGACGCATTGTCAACCTGTCGTCGATAGCCGGACGCATTGGTCTGCCCTACGGCGCCTGGTACAACGCCACAAAATTCGCCGTGGAGGGTTTCAGCGACGCTTTGCGCATGGAAACCAAGGAGTTCGGCATCAAGGTGGTGATGATTGAGCCGGGCGGAATCAAGACCAATTGGGGCACCATCGCCGCCGACCATCTCGAAGAGTCGTCGCGGGGCACCGCCTACGAGACAAAAGCCCTCAACGAGGCCGCACTGCTGCGCAAGGGCTACACCATCGACTTCCTGTCCGACCCCTCGGTGGTGGCCAAAGCCATTGTGAAAGCCGTAAACCGCCGCCACCCGAAGACACGTTACAAAGTGGGACGCGGCGCACATTTCCTTCTGTTTGTCAAACACATACTGCCATACCGCTGGTGGGACAAGGTCTGCACCCTGATGTGGCGGCACTATAAATTCACCGAAAATGCTGGAACAGAATAATTTGACCAAAGATTTGAAAACCGAATTGCGGAAACGCATCCGCCAACTGAAACGCGAGATTCCTCTCGAGGAGAAAATCCGCCGTTCGGCAAGCATCTGGCCCAAGGTGATGGCCCTCGATGCAGTGAAAAACGCCCGCACCATACTGATGTACTGGTCGATGGACGACGAGGTGTACACCCACACCGCGGTGTTGGACTTGGCCAAAGAAAAGACCGTGCTGCTCCCTGCCGTGGACGGCGACAACCTGCGTATCAAGCAGTTCCGCGGGATGGACAAGATGCAGGCGGGCGAACAGTTCGGCATCGGCGAGCCTGTGGGCGACGACTTTTCAGGAAACATCGACGTGATAATAGTCCCCGGCGTGGCCTTCGACCGCCAGCGCAACCGCATGGGACGCGGACGCGGTTTCTACGACCGTCTGCTGCGACTGCAGAACGCCACAAAGATTGGCGTGGCCTTCGATTTCCAGCTCCTCGACCATATCCCCGCCGAGCCTTTCGACATAAAAATGGACCGCGTGGTGACCGAAAGTTCGGAATTCTGAATCAAATTGAAAATTGAATATTGAAAATTGAAACCGTAGAGACGCACGGCCGTGCGTCTCTACTACAAAAAACAATGACGCACCACGTGCGTCTAAAAAAAATGTAAGGACGCACCGTGTGCGTCCCTATTTTTAAATTATTGATAAATCACTGAACTTGTAACAAACTAATCTTCAAGCTCAAATGTAATTGGCAAGGTTAACTGCGTCCTAATTTTTTCCCCTCTAAAGTCTGCCGGTTTCCATTTCGGCATCATTTTCACCACACGCAGAGCCTCCTCGCCACAGCCACCACCGATGTCACTTGCAACTTTCGGATTGATTATAGAACCGTCTTTGTCCACCGTGAATTGGACAAATACTCTTCCTTGAATATTGTTGTCTTTAGCAGACTGAGGATATTTCAGATTTTTGGTAATAAAATCGTATAGAGCATCCTCTCCGCCAGGGAATTCGGGCATTCTCTCAACGGGGACAAATGGCATTTCTCCTTCAATAATATCATCTTCCAACTTTGCGTCCGACGCAAGCTGTTTTGTTGTGTCAGATATTGTGTCTGTCGTTTCAATTGAATCCAATGCAATCACATCACCTACAACGACAAAATCTAGGTCAGGCGGGGGCGGCAACGGCAGGGTGTCGGCTTGCTCGATGTTTTCGGTGTCGGTGTTTGTCACTTCTCCAACTGTCTGAAACGGAGGAAAACCGCTATTCCCGCCGCAGGCCGAAAGTCCGAGGGCGAGGCCAGAGATGGTGGCAATCTTGCCGAGTTTCATTCGTTCGAAAAGCGTCTTTTCCAAATACTGCACCTCCCACTCGCAGCGCGGACAGGTGCCACGGCACTCGCCTTCGTAGGTGCATTCGGGAATGTCGAGCTTAATGTCGTTCTCCTCGGCAATCTTACGACGGATACCCTTCAAATATCCGCAAATCTTCTTTCCTCGTGATGTTTTACTCATGGTTTTTTGCCTTTGGTCATTGGTCTGTGGTCTTGGGTTTGAAAAAAACAGTTGAAATTATTGATAAATACTGAACTTGTAACAAACTAATCCTTATACTGAAACACAATAGGCAAAGTAAACTCCGACCTGACTCGTTTTCCACCTTGTTTTCTCGGCATCCATTTCGGCATCAGTTTAACCACACGCAGAGCTTCCTTGCCACATCCGCCTCCTATATCCCTTAAAACTTTTGATTCAACTATAGACCCGTCTTTTTCCACCACAAATTGAACATATACTGTTCCTTGAATGTTGCTGTCTTTGGCAGCCTGTGGGTATTTTAGGTTTTTGGCAAGAAATTCGTACATAGCCTTATCACCACCGGGGAATATTGGAGTGTCTTCTATTCCTCCAACAGAGATAAAAACTTCGTCTTCATCCTCCAACTTTGCGTCCGATGCAAGCTGCTTTGTCGTGTTTGAGATTGTGTCTGTCGTTTCAATTGAATCCAATTCAATTGCTTCACCTACAACGACAAAATCCATGTCAGGCGGGGGCGGCAACGGCAGTGTGTCGGCTTGCTCGATATTATCGGTGTCGGTGTTTGTCACTTCTCCAACTGTCTGAAACGGAGGAAAACCGCTATTCCCGCCGCAGGCTGAAAGTCCGAGGGCGAGGCCCGAAATGGTGGCAATCTTGCCGAGTTTCATCCGTTCGAAAAGCGTCTTTTCCAAATACTGCACCTCCCACTCGCAGCGCGGACAGGTGCCACGGCACTCACCTTCGTAGGTGCATTCGGGAATATCGAGCTTAATGTCGTTTTCCTCGGCAATCTTCCTGCGGATACCCTTCAAATATCCGCAAATCTTCTTTCCTCGTGTTGTTTTGCTCATGGTCTTAGGTCTTTGGTCTGTTTATCTGAATGTCTGAAAATCTGAACATCCATTCCATCTGCAAAGTTACACTTTTTTTATGATATTTCAAAATCGGTTGAAAAATAATGAAGGTTGGACGGCAGAAAACGAAAAAAGCCGTCGTTTGTGGCGGCTTTTTGGTGATCTGTAACAGATTTGAACTGTTGACCTCTTGCCTGTCAAGCAAGCGCTCTAAACCAACTGAGCTAACAGATCGTAAGTTGTTTTTTGGTTTTGCAAAGATACGAACTTTTTTTGAATTGTACGAAAAAAAATCACATTGCCAATCTTTAATTCCCGCAAATCTCTATAAATCTGATTGTTGGTTCTCCTGTTCGCCCTTGCGCTATTCTGTCGCCCCTTCAGGGCTCATCGTTCATGGAACACATTTCTAAACAGGGGCTTACGTCCCTACCTGTATTCTGTCGCCCCTACGGGGCTTTATGGAAAAAAGACACAATTTGACTATGTTGAACTAAAAGTTCCGAACTCCGAACTAAAACTTCCAAACTTTCCCTTCATCTGGACATTCGTCGAGCAGTTGGCGGATGGTCTTTCCGAAAACGGGATGGACAAAATCGGGAAGGATTTCGCATAGTGGCACAAGCACGAAATTGCGCAGGTGCATGCGCGGGTGCGGCACCACGAGGTCGGGCTCGTCGATGACGCTGTTGCCGTAGAAAATAATGTCGATGTCCATGGTGCGGGAGCTGTAGCCGTTGCCCGAGCGTTTGCGGCCTAGCTGCTTCTCTATCTCCAACGCCAACTCCAGCACCCGATGGGGAGGAAGATTGGTCTTTGCTACAACCGCCTGATTTATAAAATCTTGCTCCGTTTCAAAGCCCCATGCCTCGCTGCCGTACAGTGCCGAACGCTTTTCTATCGGTCCTATCTGAAGCTCAATCTGCCGGCAGGCCTCTTGTAGCAATTCGGCCGTGTCGCCCACATTGCCGCCGAGCAGCAGTACGGTGTCTATAAATTTGTCCATTGGCTTCGAATTGTTAGTTCAGATTATTTTGTACTTTAATAAGTTAAACCGAACATCCACAAAGGAATGAAATTGTAATATGCGTATTCGGTGTCGTCTTTTACAACAAAAGCGTCTTTCACATCAGCAATCTGCTTCTTTTTTTTGTTTTTGCCACCGACTTCGAAAGTGTGTCCATCTACAATGAAATCGCTTACGGGTGAAGCGGAAATCCTGTGGTTTACCGCCATCTGGGAGAAAAAGAAAGTCTCTCGTAGTGTGCCTTTGTCGGGAACAGTGTCGCACAGTGCGTAACAAAGGTTTGTGTTGGCGAGATATACTTTTTCTATTTTAGTGAACTGGTCCATAATGTCGTCGTCTTCGCGTAGCATTCGTAGCAATCCTGCCCGCTCGATATAGGTAAGCATGTCGGCCACCGTTGTGCGATTCATTTCAAGAGTGCGTCCCAAATTGGAGAAATTCGGTTTGAAAGGAGTGCTCTGAGCCACTACCGACATTAGTTTTTTCAGTTTGCGGGCTGTTGATACCGACAAGTTGGCATGGTGCGGGATGTCCACTTCCAAAGTTTGTGCCACAACATTGTCGAAGCGTTGCAGGTAGTCGGTTTTGTTGAAAAACGGATAATACCCTTTTCGTAGATATTCATCGAACAGAGGCAACGGGTGTCCTATCTCTCTTGGCCACTCCACGTGTCCGCCGAGTATGGCTTCAAGCGATTGTGGCTGGATGTCGGTTTTCCGCGACATGTTGAGATACTCCCTGAACGACAAACCTTCCAACGTGTATTTCAATGCTCTTCGGCTCAGGTCCACTTCTAGGCCATGGATGATGTCAATCATCGAGGAACCCGAAGCTGTCACTTTCAGCCCTTTTCCGAACACATCGTAAATGGCCTTCAGTTCCCGCGACCATCCGTTATATTTATGGATTTCGTCTATGTACAAATGCTGGCCGCCTCTTTTATAGAATTCGTAAGCGGTGTCGTATAGCGTGTGTGTGCTGAAATACGGACTGTCGGCCATTATATATAGCGAAGTGTCGCGTTCTTTGCGAAGCAAAATGTTTTGCAACATCATAGTCGTTTTTCCTACACCGCGTGCTCCAAGTATCAAAACCAAAGGGTCGTCCCAAGGAATACTGCCGTATAAGTATCGCACAAATTTTGTGTCGGTGTTCGTAAGAAGCTCATTATAAGCCGTTTTAAGCGTTTCCATGTGTTATTTTTGCTTTTATATTCGACTGCAAATATACGAAAATTGTTGATTTTATAGTACAATTTTTACGAAAAATTGTATATTTTGTTCGACAATTTCTGGCAAATTTGTTAAAAAGTGACGGTTTGGATGTACAATTTTGCTTAAAAAGTGTATAATGGACTAAACAAATTTTACATTTCTGTCCATTTTCCTCTCAGTGTTTCGTATTGGTTGGTCTTTTTCAGGATGTCGATAAACAGTAGCCGTGGTATGGGCATGGCTCCGAGCGAGGCAAGGTGCGGTGTCTCCTGTTGTGCGTCGATAAGCAGTATGCCGTGACTTTTGCAGAAGTCCACCAGCGCGGCGAAGGCCACTTTCGAGGCGTCGCTACGGGTGTGGAACATCGACTCGCCGAAAAACGCCGCCCCAAGCGAGAGTCCGTACAGTCCGCCCACGAGCGTGCCGTCGGCGAAAGTCTCGAACGAGTGCGCCAGCCCCAGCTCGTGCATCGCGCTGTATGCCTCGATGTAGTCGGGAGTAATCCAACTGCTGTAACGTCTTTTGTAACGCACTGCTGAACAGTTGGTTATCACCTCACGGAAACAGGTGTCGATACGTACTTCGAACTTGCCCGACTTGATGACGCGTTTCAGCGATTTGGAGCATTGGAACTGGCTGGGGAACAATACCATACGTGGGTCGGGTGAAAACCAGTGGTAGCTGCCGAATCGGTAATACCACGGGAAACAGCCTTGGCTGTAGCCGTCCACAAGACATTGGGGCGAGAGGTCGCCGCCACGTCCCACAAAGCCGTCAGGGTCGCCCGGCACGGGGTCGGCGAACTTGTACACCGACCCTTCTGCGGGCAGTATGAGTTCAGATTCCGAAGGCATCTTTTATCTTGTCCACGTAGTCGAGTTTCTCCCAAGTAAAGAACTCCACTTTGCGTTTTACCTCTTTGCCGTCTTCGATAAAAGTTACGGTCTTCATCCTCGGGTCGCGGCCGAAATGTCCGTATTTAGCTGTCTCGCCGAAAATGGGGTTGGTGAGGCCGAAACGTTTCACGATGCTGTAGGGGCGCATGTCGAAAATCTCTTTCACCTTTTCGGCAATCTCGCCGTCGGTCATTTTCACGTGTGAGGTGCCGTAGGTGTTCACGAAAAGTCCCACGGGTTCAGCAATTCCGATGGCGTAGGCCACCTGCACCAGCACTTCGTCGCACACGCCAGCGGCCACGAGGTTTTTGGCAATGTGACGTGTGGCGTAGGCTGCGCTGCGGTCCACCTTGGAGGCATCCTTGCCGGAGAAGGCTCCGCCGCCGTGGGCACCGCGTCCGCCGTAGGTGTCAACGATGATTTTACGTCCGGTAAGGCCGGTGTCGCCGTGAGGTCCGCCGATGACGAACTTGCCGGTGGGGTTCACAAACAGTTTGTAATCCTTTTTGGCAAACAGTTTTTGATTCTCTTTGGAGAGACGTTTCAACACTCTGGGTATCAGAATGTTCTCCACATCCTTGCGGATGGTGGCGAGCATTTTCTTTTCTGTGCCGAAATCGTCGTGCTGGGTCGAGATGACGATGGTGTCGATGCGGATGGGACGGTTGTCGTCGCTGTATTCCACGGTAATCTGTGATTTGGAGTCGGGACGCAGGTAGGTCATCACCTTGCCCTCTTTGCGGATGTTGGCCAGCTCGAGCATGAAGATATGTGCCAGCGTGATGGGCAGCGGCATATATTCTTTCGTCTCCTTGCAGGCGTAGCCGAACATCATGCCTTGGTCGCCGGCGCCTTGGTTTTCGAGTTCTTTGCGGTCCACGCCTTGGTTGATGTCGGGCGACTGGCCGTGGATGGCCGACATAATGCCGCACGAGTTGGCCTCGAACATGTATTCGCCTTTGGTGTAGCCTATGTTGCGGATAACTTCGCGCACCGTTTCCTGAATATCGACGTAGCCTGACGTCTTAACCTCGCCCGCCACGACGCAAAGTCCGGTGGTTACAAGGGTTTCGCAGGCCACTCGCGAGTGCGGGTCCTGACGCAGAAATTCGTCGAGCAAAGCGTCCGAAATCTGGTCTGCAATTTTGTCGGGATGTCCTTCCGACACTGATTCTGATGTGAAGTAGTAAGCCATTTTTTTTACTTTTAAAACATTAATAAATAGAAAACCCCTCGGGGTCTCCGTGATTATTTAATGCAAAAGTTTTCGATTTTGGATTGTAGCGAAGAAGAATGTTTTAGCATTTTTTCTTGTGGTTGCAATCATTACAAATCTATCCACTTTGCGTTTGCAAAAATACTATTTTTTCGCCGGACGGCAAAATTTTCCGTCAACTTTTTTTGCATCTTTTCGTAATGTTTTGACACATAATATCTGCCACCTTTGCAGTTTTAGGAAAAGACATTCCGCAAAGAGTTATGTTTTGAAGTTATGACAGAAAAATAGTCCCTTTTTGTCAGAAAAAAAAGACAGCCTGTTGTCTTATTGACAAAAAAAACGTAATTTTGCAGTTCTTTAATAATAAGTATTACGTAATTAAAAACGAAAAATCAATTGATATGAAAAGATTGTTTGCGACACTTCTAACATTTTGTATAGCAGGGACTTTGTCGGCACAGATACAGTTTGTGCAGGGCGACAAGGGCAACAAAAAGGCCTACAATCCGCCCCTGATTCAGTTCCCGCTCAATATGCCCGCAGACCGTATTCTTGTAGTTGAGCCCCGTCTCGGTTCCTTCAGCGTAGGTCTGTCAAACACCAACGTGAAAGCCATAAAAGTGCGCTCCTGCGACATCAACTGGAAAGACGAGAAGTCTACGGAGATAGACGGGACAAAAAAATATTCTATACAAACAAGTTTCTGCTCTGGCGACAAACTGCACCTTATTCTCGAACTGAACAACCGCGACTCGCTTGTGATAAGGCATATTGCGCTCGGCTTGCAAAATCTCGATGTTGTAACCGACACTGCCATAGTGAGATACCAATACGGCTCCGACGAACACGGCTGGGTAGCGACGGCGCATTCGCCCGACGGCTCGAAACACGCACTGGTTTACTCCATTTGGGACGACTACAAAAACGTCTCCGCGGCCAAAGCCCATCTTTTCGATGACAATATGAACTGCCAGTGGCAGAAGGTCCTGGAGTTCGGCGATGTTAACAGAGTGATTGTCACCGACAAAGGCGAGGTTGTTACCGCCGCCATCGGCTATCTTCCCGACAAGGAAGAGGAGTCGATATTCCGTTTCAATGTCGCCAACGCCGGCGGTGTGGCATACGGCACCCTCAACACGCAATACGACCTCAGCTCCTTGGCACTTTTGAACTATGTCGACGGCAAGGTGCTTATTACAGCCCTCGACGGTGAAGGCCGCAAACGCAAATTCTCCGCTGTGCGCTCTTTCGTTTTCGACATACCTTTCGGAGTTCTGCAGTCGGAACAACGCCACGTCTTCACCAAGGACGATGTGCGCTGTTTCGAGAACGAAGATGCCGACGACGATGTGGACACCACCACCGATTGCCTGCAGGCTCGTAGCTATTGCACCACACCGCAGGGCGGGGCAGTGCTTTACAACCGCTCGTGGACTGTGGAGATTCGCGACTACCGTACCGGTTCTGTAACCACCACCACCCACTGCATGGGCATGATACTGTTTCAGGTAGATATGAAGGGCAATTTTGTGGCCATCACACCCATCCGGCAGCACAACCAGTATACCAACTTTACAAAAGCGGGAACCGATGTGGTGCTGCACGGCAACAACCTGTACGTAATAACCAACGAATCGTCGGAAGAGACCGAAGAATACAGGCCTACAGTGCCTGCCAAACGCACCCTTGGCCTGTTGAAATCGAATACAGGACTTTCCATCTACTCCGTAACTCCTAACGGTCAGGTTGCCAAGCAGGTACTCGAAAGAGAAAAGAAAGCGCTTATTTACACACATCTCTACAAGGGTGCCGAGGAGAAATATTATTTCCTTACCGGTCCCAAATTCCCGACCATCAGCTACATAACATTACCGTAAGGGTAGATGATAAAAATAAAAAAGTGCCGAAAAACTTCGGCACTTTTTTTGTTGAAATAACGTTTCTGTTTATTTCTTTTCAAACTGTTTCATCAGTTCGTGCTTTTCGTCGTTTTGCATAAGCACGTTGGGTTTGAAACGGCTGGCGTCGGCACCGGTTTTCTTGAGCGACGCCTCTTTGAATTTCTCGAAACTGTTTTCCTGCAAAAGATGTGCAATGGGGTCTTTCAGGCGGAAACTGTCGCGTTTGGCCTGATATTCGATGTTGCTCTTTTTCAGGTTGTCGTCCACCACTTTGGTAAACTCGTTGGCTTGTTCGATGGTAGTGTCCTGATTTTCGAACTCATAGTAGAAATGGTAGCCCGAGATGCTGATGTCGGCGAAACCGATAAAGAACTTGGTTTTCATGCCTGTGGATTTCTCGGCCTCGCGCACTGCGTCGATAAACTGCTGTTCGTACAGCTTTTCGCCTGTAAGGGTAACAATGCCGTTCACTTTCTGCACCATGTGCACACGCGGGGTGTTCACAAAGTAGTCGCTAACCTCGATGATGTCGTTCATGTTGTAGCGGTACAGGCCTGCGAAAGTGGTGCAGTAGGGGCAGTAGCGTTTGCCCACTTCCAGTTCGTGGAGCTGCAAGAAACGCGGGTTTTCGGTACCGAAGTCCTCTTCGGGAACGAACTCGTAGTAGTGGTAGTGCGGGAAAAGGGTGGTGTTGATAGAGTCGTCGAGCACCAGTCCGAAACGGCATTCCGACGAGAAATAAGCGAACTCCTGATGGAGCATTCCTTCGGGGTAGCAGCCTTCCAGCTTTTCGAGATACACTTTGGTGTTGCCGCATTTCCAAGTGGTGAGGAGCTGCAGTTCGGGCCAGAAATGTTTGGGCAGTATGGTGCCATATTTGGCGCGCAGCTCGCGCAGCTCGTTGGCGCGGTCGGGGTTGGGTTTCAGGTAGGGCTGTATGGCGGCACGGATTTTGTCGGGGATGTTCACTTTCATGCTCATGGTGCCGTGTTCGATGTCGTCGATATAGTCGTCGAGGTAGCGGTTTACGTTGTTCTGCATCTCCACCATGGTGCTGGGGTTGGCGGTAACGCACAGGTGCACGTTGCGTTCGATACCCATACGCATAATGGCGTAGTTACGTGCGGTGTAGTCTTCGATATAGAACACATCGGAGGGCGAGGCGTAGAGTTTTTTCACAAAACCCGGGCATTTGGCCTGAGTGTAGCCCGAAACGGAGCCGTACATGGTGCCGTCGGGAGCGTAGCCTTCCAGATATTTTCCAACGATGGAAACGATAGGACCTTCCCAAACATGGGGGCGGTTCATCTGGAAATTGTACAGCCACACTTTGTTCATCTTGCTGTATATGTTGTCGATATACTGTTGTGTGATGGGTATCCATTTGGGTTGGTTGGTGGAACCCGAAGTGGTGGCGTAAAGTACCGGTTTGCCGGGGAAAAGCACGTTGGCTTCGCCGTTTTTGTGACGGTCCACGTAGGGACGCAAGTCCTCGTATTCGTTGGGCTTCACGTTCTGCTGATACAGGCGGTAGAGTTCCACATCGTCCTTGGCTTTAAGGATGTCCTCGAAATGGTGTTCCTTGCCGTAAACGCTGTCTTTGGCGTAGGTAAGTATCTGACGCAGCGTTTTTTCGCTGGCTTTGCGCGGGTTTTTGCTCACTCGTTTCAGCTTGCGGTAAAGCAGTCCGCCGGCTATACCGAGCAGGGTGTTAGGCACGAAAGGATTCATGCGGTCTTCGGTTATCTTCATATCGTGTATGTTTTTGGTTTTACTTTATAATTTCGTTTATGTCTTTGAAAAATGGGTCTTTCTTGTTTACCAGCAGGAACTGCATGCCGCTGTTGCGGGCGCCCTGTCCGTCGGTGTCGTCGCGGTCGCCGATGACGAGGATGTCGTCGGGTTTCTCGTTCAGCATCTCGGCAATTTTCAGGAACGACTCGCGGCAGGGTTTCAGTCCGCCCAAAGCGGGAGCGTCAACGCAAAGGTCGAACCATTCGGGGTTTATGTCCACGGCTTTCAAGCGTTGGTCGAGGTAGCCGTAATCGGAAAAAACGGCAATTTTAATATTCTGGCTGCGAAGCTGTTGCAGGATTTCCGGCACACCTGCTTTGTAGTGGTAGTGTCGGGTGAGCACTTTCCGCATCGACGGCATGTATATGCCTCGGTACCACAGCTCGGCTTTTTGCTCGGTGATGCCTCGTTTTTGTGCTATCCTCGAAAAAAGCTGGTGAAAATACTCCTCACGGCTGCCGAAATGTTTTCCCGAAAGCTCGGCGCGCGATTTGCGTTCAGCACTCAGGGTGAAGATATGCGGCAGCGAGTGCAGTATCAGTCGTATTGGCAGATGGCTGTTGTCGTAGAGGGTTCCGTCGAGGTCGAATATTATTGCTTTCATCTATTCTTCGTTGATAAAGGCGGGCCATGAGTTTTTGGAGATGCCTGCCATTTGTACTAATGTGTTGTGGCTCAGGTGCAGAAGACGGTCAACCTCGTCCTTGCGGTGGTTTTTGGTGTCGGGGATGATGGGCTCGCCCACGGTGATGGTGAGCAGCGGCTCGTCGGCCTTGCCCAGCAGTTTGTAGATACCTTTGCGTTCGCGGAAAGTGATGCACATCGGCACAATGGGCATGTTGTATTTGTATGCCATAGTGAAGGCTCCTTTGCGGAACGGACGCACGGGTTTGTAGAAATTCCAGCGGCTCTCCTCGGGGAACACGTGGAACCACTGTTTTTTCTCATGCAGCTCGTCGAAAGCCTCGTTGAATTTCTTGAGGCCGCCCATATTGTCGGGCACCGGTATTCCGCCCACGTGCTTGATATGCCAATAGTCTTTGCCGTTGAGGTTGTCGCCGTACACGGGTATCCATATCTTTTTGAAATGCAGTGCGTTGATGACACAGGGGGCGTCCCAGCGGAAGCAGTGGTTGCAGATAGTGATGGCGCCGTTTTTCAGCACCTCTTTGTATTTGCGCAGGTTCTTGCGTCCGCGTATGCGAAGTCCGAATTTGGTATGGTTCACCAACGGTATCATGAAATCCACCAGAAATGTGTAGCCAATCCAGCGTTGGAACTTGAAACTGAAGCTTTTGTCGAGGTAAGTGTAGTTCTCGTCGAACACCAGCTCGCGCAGGTGCTTGCAGGGGTACATCTTTTTGTAGGGGTTGTCCTCGGGGAAGTCGGCAGAGGGCTGCGGCACGTAAACGCCTTCGTTCACCTCAAGTTCTTTGTATCGTATGTTTTCTGTGGTTGGCATTGGGGGAGTGTCTGTTATTTCTTTGCTGTGGAGAAGTTGCTTTCGGCGATGGCTTTGTTTTTCACCGCTCCCGAAAGCGTGTAGGTGGTAACGTCGCCGGAGTTTTCGGTCATAACCATCTGTTTTATAAGACCGTCGGCTTTGCTGTAGGTTATCTCGATAAGCGAGTAGCCTTTCGACGATTTCTTGGTGGCTTTGATAACGACAAAGTAGCTGTCGCCTTTTTCCGTGGCGGTGTAGGTGGCCGATACCTCCTGACAGAGTTTCTCGATCTCGCCGTGCACCGAGCAGAGCAGTATGGTGGAGAGGTTACGCATACGTGCGTTTTTGTCGGTGTTGAAGGTGCGTGTCTTGCCGTCGCGGATGATAAGCATGTCCTTGCCGTTGATGACCGTCTTTTCGCCGTCGGGATTGCTGTAGAGCATGCTCAGCTTGCTGGTGGCCGAGAAATAGAAAGTGCCCTGTTTGTCAATTACTTTGCCGTTGGCTTTCAGCTTTTTCGATTCTTTGAAAGAGCTTTCGATGGTCTTTATCTGCGCATTGGCGTTCTTTATCTTTGTCAGAACGGCCGCGTCGTCGGCGAAAGCCATTGCGGCGAACATCGCCAAAATCAGTGTTGTTATTTTTTTCATCTTTTCTATGTTTTGCAGGTGAGTTACTGAATGTTAGTAACATTTTTCGCCCATTATTTATGAAAAAATTACCTGCAAAGATACGATTTTTTTTTGGATAAGCGAAATTTTTATGTGAACTGTGATTGGTGAACTGTGATCAGTGATTGGTGAACTGTGAATTGTGAATTGTGATATGCGGATATTCAGATTTTTTTTATGGGGATGAAATTAAAGAGTTGGGAAACCTATGTAAACCAGTCTTTGATTGCTGTCAAATATACATTCGGAATAGATGCCGTTGATGTATAACATGATGACCGACGCAAATCCTTCATCAACAAAAGGACATGGAGTGTTGACAAACAAAAAACTGAAAACATATTCCTTGTTGATATTGAATTTTCTGCAAAAATCGTCAATAGTCATTTTTCCGTCGATAGTTTCTCCATTGTAAATGATTTTCACATCAGGGTTTTGTGGAAAATATATTCCCTGCAAATAAGCCGTATCACCGCAAACATGGTATGTCAATCCTTTCTTTTTGTACTTTAACCATTCTTTGCAATCGGTTTGGTATCTCGATACATCAGTTATCTCCTCGGGCTGGCCTAATAGAGAGAATAGCGAGTGGCGAGTGCCTTTTGTAACGATACCTTCGAATAATGCATTGTTTATTTGAAGATTAAGCCAATTTGGATCTCGCAAAAGTACCAAATTTATGCCTTTCATTTTTATTTTTCCGTTTTCGTAGAACATTTGCAAGGACTCTGTTACCACACTGTCGTAAGCATTCACATTTTCAATTATATACACCGATTGCAACGCAAAAGAGCCTTTTTCTTCCTTGAAAATGAAATATAGCGGTTGTACCATAGTACCTAACTGAAAACCGTCATAAAAGTCCACTATAATGAATTTTTCCCCGTTTATTCTTGTTTTGTACACACCTTCTATCTGAGTGTTCATTGAATAAGAGTCGTGGTTTGTAATAACCAACGAATCAATCATATAGACATTTTCTCCCGATACAAAATAATCTCTGTAAGCGGTATCGGATGGTGTGAAAAACTCATGGAAGTCGGGATTGAAATATTCTATGAATTTCAGATTGGAATCCAAAATTTTTATGACTTTGTCGTCTTCGTGTATCTCCTGAAATTCATTTTTGTACGAATACGGAAATTGTATCTTTTGTGCAATCAAGACGTTTGATACCAATAACAGTAAAATGACAGGCAAACGGTTCATTTTTATTAAAGCTTATTAAAGCCGCAATTTTTTTTTCTATTCGATTTTTCTAAGTCGCATACAGCCAAGAGAATCCTTTATCCATGTTTGTATAATAGTGTCTTTTGCCAAAGAATCTGCTTTGTCAATGCAATTTGTTGGTTTTGTATTGTTTTGCAAAGTCTCTGGGTGAGATGCGTCGCAATTTCACGAATAAAGGATGCACAAACTGCTTATTATTAATAGTTTAAAGATTGTTTTCGTTGCCAGTTTTTCCTGTTTTATTATTGTAAAATTCTTCTTCGCATTTCTCAAGTATTGAGCCATACACAATAGAATCCTTTTCAAAAATGCAGAATATGCCGTAATACAACAAATAATTTGGTTTGTACCATTGTCCTTTATAATAATAGCAGGCGTCCTCTCTGAAATAAAGTGTAACTTTTCTGAATGAGAAATATATTTTTACACAAGCATGGCATAAATTTCTTCGTGGAACTATTGTGTCGCGAGAGGTAAGATATTCGTCGCAACTATTGTAGTCTTCGAATAAATCTTCTAGCAAGTTGATATTATATATTGTTGAACTATATTCTGTGCGTTGTTTAAGATTTTATATTGTGGTGGGAATTTTGTAACAAGTTTGAAGACTGACGCCATATATCTCTATTTTTCTTATTTGAGATTCTTCCATATAGGGGTTGCGAGGTGTAGCCTCGGTATTTGCATACATAGAATGAGTGTGGCAAACCATCGCCATAAGAATTGGCATAATTAATGCGAAACTTTTTTTCATGGTTCTGTAGTTTTTCGTTGTTGTATTTTTGTGTGAACTGTGATTGGTGAACTGTGATTAGTGAAAATGATATGCGGATGATTTTTATTTGTCGTGGACGTTATTGAAATTAAGCTATGCCGAAATATTCTGTTTTTCAATCGATAGAAACGATTGGATATTTCTTAAGCTGTGCAAACGAAACAGTCTCAAATTCTTTTTCTTCATTCAAAATTTTAATTGTATGCTTTTCAAAATCAATTGTTTCTTCAATAAATTTGTATGACATGGCATTACTATTATATAAGTCTGAAACATAAATCGTGAACGGGGCTGTTCGTACCAATAAAAAATAATCTAAACCAACGACATCTTCCGTAATAATGATTCTGTAAAAAGAAACGCTATCGTATTCCAGTCTTGAAATTCCATAAATATATTCGGGTGAGTGGCAATTGCTTTCGTAGAGGTCAATGGCCTTTTGTGTCCCGTTTTGATAACTTAAAATATCAACATCGTCCTTACCGTATTTAGTGTGCTTTAAGTAAAATGGAAAGTTGTTGTTACTCAGTAGCTTGTTAACTGAATCTGTATTGATGTCGTGGTCTAAATAATATCTATATAATACAATGTCGTTTATTGCACTTTCAGATTGTTTATCGTTCTGAGACACAGGAGTTCCGTCATTGTCTGTCAATTGCTCTGTTTCTGGATTAGACACATTGCAATTGCACAAACACACTGAGATAACAAGTAATAATAAAAGGTTCGTCAGATTGTTCATTACCCATTACAAATTACTAATTATACCGCAACGTCGCCTTTGATATGCGGGTGCGGGTCGTAGTCGGTGAGGGTGAAATCGGGGTAGTCGAACCCGAAGATGTCCTTCACGTCAGGGTTGATGTGCATCTTGGGCAAAGGTCTCGGCTCGCGCGTGAGCTGCAGCTGCACCTGCTCGAAATGGTTACTGTAGATATGTGCGTCGCCGAGGGTGTGGATGAAATCGCCGTATTTGAGGCCGCACACCTGTGCTATCATCATCGTCAGCAGTGCGTACGACGCTATGTTGAACGGCACGCCGAGGAAGATGTCGGCGGAACGCTGGTAGAGCTGACACGAGAGTCGGCCGTCGGCCACGTAGAACTGGAAAAGTATGTGACAGGGCGGCAGGGCCATCTTTTCGATGTCGGCTACGTTCCACGCGCATACGAGCAGGCGGCGCGAGTTGGGGTTGCTCTTTATCTGGTCGATAAGTTGTGTTATCTGGTCGATGCTGTGGCCGTCGGGACAGCTCCACGAGCGCCACTGCTTGCCGTACACGGGTCCGAGGTTGCCGTCGCAGTCGGCCCATTCGTCCCAGATGGTTACACGGTTGTCGTGCAGGTATTGTATGTTGGTGTCGCCTTTCAGAAACCACAGCAGCTCGTAGATGATGGAGCGCAGGTGCAGTTTCTTGGTGGTGAGCAGCGGGAAACCCTCGTTGAGGTCGAAACGCATCTGGTAGCCGAACACGCTGCGTGTGCCGGTGCCCGTGCGGTCCATCTTGTCGGTGCCGTTGTCCATCACATGGCGGAGCAAGTCAAGGTATTGTTTCATGTTTTTCTTTTTTTATATCCCCAGACTGCGCTTCGCTTGTCAGGGGTTACTGAAAGCAAGCCCCTATGGGGCATTATTGTATTTGTTTTATTTTTTATTATTCTTTTTTTTCTGCCGAAGGCAGAAGCAATTTACAAGATTTACAAGATCTCGTGAGCCGAAGGCGAACAGGAGAAAACTAATTGTTGGACATGCCTACCGATTTTTGATATATTCGTCGATGGCTTTGGCGGCTTTCTTGCCTGCGCCCATGGCGAGGATTACCGTTGCGGCTCCGCTTACAGCGTCGCCGCCGGCGAAGATGCCTTCGCGCGAGGTGCGGCCGTCCTCATCGGCCATGATGCAGTGCCATTTGTTGGTCTCCAGATTCTCGGTAGTTGTGGCAATAAGGGGGTTGGGCGAAGTGCCTATGGACATAATCACCATATCGGCGGCAATGTCGAACTCCGAGCCTTGCACCGGTACGGGGCGACGGCGTCCCGAGTCGTCGGGCTGGCCCAGCTCCATGCGTATGCAGCGCACGGTGTGCACCCATCCGCGCTCGTCGCCGAGAATCTCCACGGGGTTGCACAGCAGGTCGAAATGTATGCCTTCCTCCCTGGCGTGGTGCACCTCTTCGGCACGGGCGGGCAGCTCCTCTTCCGAACGACGGTAAACGATATGCACTTCGGCGCCAAGCCTCAATGCAGTACGCGCGGCGTCCATTGCCACGTTGCCGCCACCTACCACTACCACGCGTTTGCCCACGTAGTTGGGAGTGTCGTAACCGTCTTTGTATGAGAACAATAAGTTGTTTCGGGTAAGGAATTCGTTGGCCGAGACCACTCCGCAGAGGTTCTCGCCAGGGATGTTCATAAAGTTGGGCAGTCCGGCGCCGGAGCCGATAAACACTGCGTCGAAACCTTCGTGCTGCATCAGGTAGTCGATGCTGACGGTGCGTCCCACCACCACGTTGTTCTCGAACTTGGCTCCGAGTTTGCGGACATTCTCTATCTCGTGGCGCACCACGGTGTCCTTGGGCAGACGGAACGACGGTATGCCGTACACCAGCACTCCGCCGAACTCGTGCAGAGCCTCAAAAATAGTGACGTCGTAGCCCATGCCCAGCAGGTCCTTGGCGCAGGTAATGCCCGAAGGGCCGCTGCCCACTATTGCCACCTTATGGCCGTTTTTGCTTGCCGGAGCGGCGAACTGCACGTGGTTCTCGCGGGCGTAGTCGCCCACAAAACGTTCCAGCTTGCCAATGGCGATGGGTTCGAAACGTCGTCCCATTATGCATTTGCCCTCGCACT
>JAEENM010000036.1 GCA_016283745.1 Bacteroidales bacterium
GGCACTCAAGGCAGGGGCGGCACTGAAACAACAGCTCGATCAGCAGCAGAAAGTGGAAGCGGTGCACTCCGCCGAGATGAACGAGGTGGCACAGCGCTGCTACAGCTTCTACGAACTTTTCGTGGCTCGTTTCCAGAACGATTCCGCCGCATATTACCTCGAACTCCGCTCTCGTCTCGACACAACCAACATCGAATGGCTACTGGAGGCAGGGGAGTTCTATATGGACTATCTGGCCGACTACGACAAGGCTATGGCGCTGTTCGAAACGGCTATGCGTCAGTCGAAAAAACAAAATGGCGAAACCACTGGAACGATGTCGGAAGTGTTTAACGACATGGGTGTGGTGCACTTCGCCCTAGGCGATTTCGCCAAAGCAATGGAAAAATATCAGAAAGCTCTGGAAATAGGGCGGAAGGCATTTGGCAAGGAAAACGGCAAAGTGGCGTCGTTTTTGCACAACACCGGACAGGTGGTTTACCGTAAAGGCGAATACCAAAAAGCGTTGGATTATTTCGACGAAGCTATACGGATTAAAGAAAAAATATTCGGCAAAGAGTCCGAAGAGTTGGCTGATGTTTATAACGACAAAGGCGTGGTATATTACCATCTTGGAAATCTTGACAAAGCGTTGGAATGTCATACCAAAGCTCTAGCAATTCAGGAGAAAACCGTCGGATTGGAGCATAGGAAAGTGGCAGCCACTTACAATAACCTCGGGCATCTTTTTTCCGAAAAGAGCGACCATACAAAAGCGTTGGAATATTACCAGAAAGCTCTCGAAATTCTTGAGAAGATTTTCAATAAATACTATCCCAATATCGCCAAGACCTATGGCAGTATCGGAGGAGAGTACTATTCGATGGGCAATTACGCCAAAGCGCTTGAGTATTACCATATCGACTTGGAGAGGACGGAAAAGCTTCTTGGCAAAAACCATCCCGATGTGGCTAATACGCTGCTTAACATCGGTTGGGTGTACTATCGTCAGGGCGATTACACTAAAGCGATGGAGTGTTACAACAGGGCGTTGCAGATTCGCGAAAAGACCTTCGGCAACGACCATCCCGACGTGGCATCGGTTTACAACCAGATTGGAAGGCTCTATTTCGATATGACCGATTATGAAAAAGCTGGCGAATATTTCAAAAAAGCGTTGGCAATAATGGAGAAAGCTTTCGGCAAGGACAGTCCCAATCTCTGCAAGACATACGACAATATGGGTATGGCGTGCAGAAAGGCGGGCGACCTCGACAAAGCCCTTGAATACTATCTTAAAGCGGTGGAAATCAAAGGGAAAGAGGTTGGAAAAGACAATCCTGTGCTGGGAACATATTACAACAATCTCGGAATAGTGTACTCCGAACAAAAAAACAATGACAAAGCTGTGGAGTGCTACCTTAAAGCCAAGGATATGTTCGAGAAAAAATACGGTTTGGGGCATCCCAACCTCGCCGCACCCTACTGTAATCTGGCAGGTGCCTGTTCCGAAAAGGGCGACACCGCTCAAGCCCTGGAATATTATCAGAAATCGCTCGACGTACTGGTAAAGAACTACGGTGAAAACCACCCCGATGTGGCCTACGTTACAGCCTCGCTCGCCGAATTCTACTTCAAATACGGCAAGTTGGACAAAGCTCTGGAAAACTTCAAAAAAGCTCTGGAGATACGCAAGAACAAATACGGCGAGGAACACGCCACAACCGCACTGTCGTATTTCCACGTCGGAAAGACCTATATGGCCATGGGCGACTACGCCAAAGCCTTGGAAAATCATCAGACAGCCCTCGACATACGCAAGAAAGTGCTGAAACCCGGCCACCAGAAGATCAACGACTCGGAAAAGGCTGTGGAGGAAGTGAAACAAAAACTTTCGGAACAAAAAACCAAGTAGAAAATAGAAACAAAACTAGCTAAAACGACGTTAAATAAAAGTCTGGCATAACCATATTTGGGACAAAAGCCGCAACATAAACAAGAATATAAAAAATAAACGATATGAAAAGAACTGCAGTTATTATCCTGACACTACTGACGCTCCTCTTTGTGGATGGCGTGCAGGCGCAGACGCAGAACGGCGTGGTGAAGACCCGCGGACGTATGGAAAACGGCAAGCTGGTGCCCGGCACCGCCTTGGCGGGAGCCACTGTGCTGGTGGAAGGCCGTCAGGCCATGCTGGCCAAGGACGGAAATTTTTCATTCCCGGTGAAAGACGGCAAGTACATCCTTAAAAGCGTCACCAAGCAAGGCTACCAGCTCGTGGATGCCGAAGCCTGCCGACAGTACCAGTACTCCAAAAACCCGCTCAACATCGTTATGGAGACTCCCGACCGCCAGATGCAGGACAAACTGAAAGCAGAACGCAAGATACGCCGTCAGTTGCAGGACCAACTGCGCGAGAAGGAGGATGAGATTGAGGAACTCCGTGAGCAGAATCGTCTCACCGAAGAGCAGTACCGCAATGCATTGCAGGAACTATACACCCAGCAGCAGAGCAACGAGAAACTCATTGCCGACATGGCCAAACGCTACTCCGAACTCGACTACGACCAGCTCGACGAGTTCCAGCGTCAGGTGAGCTACTGCATCGAGAACGGACAGCTTGCCAAGGCCGACTCCCTGCTGCGTAGCCGCGGCGACGTCGCCAAGCAGGTGGAGGCAAGCCTCAAAGCAGGCGCCGCCATCCAGCAGCAGCGCGAGCAGCTGCAGAAAGCCGAAGCGGTGCACAACGCAGAGATAGAGGAGATGGCACGCCGTTGCTACAGCTACTACGAACTCTTCGCCGCACGTTTCCAAAACGACTCGGCCGCACGCTATCTCGAACTCCGCGCGCGCCTCGACACCACCAACGTGCAGTGGCAGATGGATGCAGGATATTTCTTCAGAAGATACATTGCCGATTACGACAAATCGATGAAATTCTATAACACAGCACTGAGGCATACCATTGCCAAAGGTGAGAAAGGCACTTCCGAATCGGCATCTGTTTACGGCAATATAGCAATGCTTTATTTCGATAAGGGTGATTACTCCAAAGCCTTGGAATATAATAATAAAGCTCTGGAAATGCAGACAAAGGTATTTGGAAAGGAACATGCCGACATCGCAACATCGTATAACAATATCGCATCGGTGTACCGTAAAATGGGTGACTATTCTAAGTCGTTGGATTATAATAAGAAAGCCTTGACAATGCGCGAAAAGCTGTTCGGCAACGAACACGCCGCCGTAGCCACCTCGTACCACAACATAGGTACAGTGTACTATTCGCAAGGCGACTACGCCAAAGCTCTTGATTATTTCAACAAAGCCCTTGCCATACGCGAGAAGATTTTCGGCAACGAACATCCCGATGTGGCCGCATCGTATCTACGCATAGCAAACGTGTACGACGATTACAGCGATTACGCCAAGGCGTTGGAATACCATAAAAAAGCTTTGACAATACGTGAAAAAGTTTTGGGCAACGAACATCCCTCGGTGGCGTCGTCGAATAACGCTATTGGAGTGGTGTACAAAAAGGAGGGCGACTACGCCAAATCCTTGGAATATCTGCAGACCGCTCTTACTATACGCGAGAAAACCCTCGGCAACGCCCATCCCGATGTGGCCGACTCTTATTTGAACCTCGGCTCGGTTTATTACTCACAGGGCGATTTCAACAAGGCGCTGGATTGCTTTAAGAAAGCACTCACTATTCGTGAGAAGAATTTCGGTAGTGACCACCCCGATGTGGCCGACCTGTACAACAATATCGCTGTGGTTTACGGTGCGCAAGGCGATTACGACAAAGCACTGGACTATATGCAGAAAGCCTTGGTCACCCGCGAAAAAGTGTTCGGAAAAGATCATGCTTCGGTGGCCGACTCGTACAACAATATCGCGGTGGTTTACTATTCAAAACACGATTACGGAAAAACCATCGACTGTTTCAAGAAAGGCTTGGCGATACGTGAAAAGATTTTCGGCAAGGAACACCCGTCGGTGGCCGAATCGTACCACAACATGGCCTCGGTGTATTACTCTCAACGCGATTTCGCCAAGGCTCTTGATTATTACAAGAAATCCCTGGCAATACGCGAAAAAGTGCTGGGCGGCGAACATAAGTCGGTGGCGGCCACTTGTCATGATATTGGAGTGGTGTACCGCACACAGGGCAATTACACCGAAGCGTTGGAATACCTCAACCGCGCATACGACATTAGGCTGAAGAAATACGGCCCCGACCACGCCAAGACCAAAGAAACTGCCAGCAAGATAGAGCAGACCAAAAAGGATATCGAAGAACAGAGCAAATAACAAACATGAAGAGAACTTCAATACTTCTCGCACTTGTAGCCCTCACCATCTTCGGCGGCTTGCAGGCGCAGACTCAGAGCGGCGTGGTTAAGACCCGCGGCCGCATGGTTGGCGGCAAGCTCGTGCCCGGCACACCGTTGACAGGAGCCACAGTGCAGGTTGATGGCCGTCAGGCTATGCTGTCCAAGGATGGCAAGTTCTCCTTTCCGGTTAAGGATGGCAAGTACACTCTAAAATCCGTCACCAAGCAGGGCTACAGCCTTATCGATGTCGAGGCCTGCCGTAGCTACAACTACTCCAAAAATCCCCTCACCATAGTGATGGAATCGCCGGAACAGCAACAGCAGGACAAACTTACAGCCGAGCGCAAGATACGCCGGCAGCTGCAGGACCGGCTCCGCGAGAAGGAAGACGCCATCGAGGCACTGCTCGAGCAGAACCGCATAACCGAGGAACAGTATCGCAAGCAGTTGCAGGAACTCTATTCCGAACAGCAGAACAACGAGAAACTTATTGCCGATATGGCAAAACAATACTCCGAACTGGACTACGACCAGCTCGACGAGTTCCAACGTCAGGTGAGTTATTGCATCGAAAACGGACAGCTGGCCAAGGCCGACTCCCTGCTGCGTTCGCAAGGCGATATGAACAAACAGGTTGAAGAGAGTCTGAAGGCAGGTGCAGCCCTCCAGCAGCAGCGCGACCAGCTGAAAAAGGCCGAGGCGGTGCATGCCGCCAAAGTTGAAGAGATGGCCAGACGTTGCTACAGCTTCTACGAGATGTTCCTGCTTCAGCATCAGAACGACTCCGCCGCACATTACCTCGAACTCCGCGCCAGCCTCGACACCACAAATGTTGAGTGGCAGATGGATGCAGGAGAGTTTTGGCTCAATTATTTCGGAAATATTAATAAGGCATGGGGTTTTATTCATACCGCATCCCGCCATGTTAGGACACAAACCCATATCAAACCATCATTGGTATCGCAATGTTATAACGATATCGGTTACCTCTATATGATTAAGAACGATAAACAAAAGGCTCTGGAATATTATAAATACGCGCTGGACAATCAATTGAAGCATTTCGGAGAAGATGATGTGGCGATAGGATTATATTATAACAATATCGCTTTAGTGTACAATTACATGAATGATACACCTAATTCTAAACTATATTTCAAAAAGGCAATAGATAATTGGGAGAAGAACTCGCAGGAAGGCTCAGTAGCGGTGGGGTATTCAAATTTAGGACAGTTATACATTAATGAGAAGGATTATGATACAGGACTGAAATATCTTCTGCAATCTATATCATTTTTTGAAAAAAATGATGACGAGACCTCAAAATATTATCGGATAAATAACTATACTAATATTGCACAAGCGTATTTCGACCTGCATGAATATGATGTTTCGAAAGATTATGTGCAAAAAGCATTGAAAACCGCTCACGAAATCTTTGGCGAAAGTCATACTTATATAGCCAAATTACTTTATATGCAAGGTAATTTGTGGAGCGTTGATAATCAGTTTGATATGGCACTTAAAGAATATGAGGCTGCATACAAAATGTACAAAGACATAGAAGGAGAGCAAAGTACCAATGCTTTAGTTGCAGAAAAAAAAATAGCCAATGTCTATTTTAGCACAGGCGATTTCGAGGCAGCTGCGAAAAAGGGAATGATGGTACTCGAAGCACTTCTTAAGACTTTGGGGGAGAATAATAAAATCACAGCCGACGTATATCTTTTCCTCGCCAATTGCTACCGAGACATGAGCGATTTTAGCAATGCTATGGCAAACGCAGAAAAAGCTTTGGATATTTACAATAAGACCATCGGTCCCGACCATGAGGAAACTATGGCAGCCAAGCAGGCCATAGAGGAAATCCAAAAGGATGAGGAAAAGTCAGGAGCAAGAATATATAAATAAAACATAACACAAACAAATATCATGGAACAGGAATTCAAATATTTTTCGTTTATCAGCTACAACTCACGCGACACCAAGTGGGGCAAGCGCGTGCAGCGCAAACTGGAGCATTACCGTATGCCCGCCACCCTGTGCAGCGAGCACGGATGGAAACGTACACCCATCAAGCCTGTGTTTTTCGCTCCCACCGACATACAGCCTGGCGGACTTTCGTCGGAACTGCAGGAAAGGCTCAAAGCCTCGCGCAACCTCATCGTTATCTGCTCCCCCAACTCCGCCAAGAGCGAATGGGTGGGCAGGGAAATTGAGTTCTTCCACAAACTCGGCCGCACCAACGACATACATTTCTTCATCGTCGACGGCGTGCCGCACAGCGGCAATCCCGACACCGAGTGCTTCAACCCCGTGGTGGACACCCTCGGACTGCCCGAAATCCTCGGCGCCAACATACACGAGAAAATCTACCGCTGGCCGTGGCTCAACAAGGAACGTGCCTACGTGCAGCTTGTAACCAAACTGCTCGGCGTGGAGTTCGACGCCCTGTGGAAACGTCACCGCCGTCTGCTCATACGCAAAGCCATAGCTTGGACTGTGGGTATAATAGCCGTTATCGCCGCACTGATAGGCGTTTGGGTGATGAACCAGCCCGTGGATGTTAATGTGAAAGTGCACGAGGCCACCGCGCAGAATGCCGACCTGCCCTCGCTGCCATACGACTCCAAAGCTGTGGTTTCCATCACTTTGGACAACGAAACAAAGTCCGACACCCTGAGCGAACTGCCAGCCGACGCATCGGCTCTGTTCAAAAACATACCGCACCGCTTTATCGGCAAGGAGGTTAACGTAACTTTCTCGCTAATCTACTCCGTTGGCGACGATGAGTCGGGAACCCTGTCGGGAAAGAAAGAGGGCGTTTTCTACGATGTGGATACCACCGTGGTGCTGCAAAAGGATGTAACCATCGACATACGCCGCAACCCCGCCTATTACGGCGACGTGCATTTCACCCTGTGGAGCGCTTCGGGCGAGAAACCTGTGCCAAACACCACCGTCAACGTGGGCGGTTTCGACGTCACCTCCGATGCCAACGGCCAAGTGCGAATCTCCATCCCGCTGGAATCGCAGAAGCCTGAATATCAGGTAACTGCCTCCGTGCCGCTTGAAAGCAATACTATTACAATGCCCTGCGGCGACAGCGATATGATTATTGTGAAATAGTTGTTTTTGATTATTGTAATTGGTTAATTGTAGGGACGTGGCTCGCTCGCCACGTCTCTTTTTTTGTGTAACAGTAGAAACATTTCATGAAACGTCTCTACACCAGACGCACACAGTGCGTCCCAATAATTGACAATTACGCAACTGCTTCGCTTATGCGTGATTTTTGGCTGCACCTAAACATCATCCAAATAAATTTGGCAGCTGTATTCGGATTGCACAAAAATCGTAAATTGTTAATTATAAATTGATTAGCGCTGCCGCGCCCAATATCGCCGCGTCGTTGGAACGCAGGTGTGTCAATTCTATCTCCACTTGACTTTTGTAAATGGATAACAGATTGTCGTCGAACGACTTGCGTGTGGGATTCATCAGCAGGCTGCCGGCTTGTGTGGGGCCGCCCATAAGGAAAATCTTTTGCGGTGCAAGGTGCGACACCACGTTGGCACAGGCCAGTCCGAGGTAATAGCCCGTCCGTTCGAAGGTCTCTATCGACAGCGCGTCGCCTTGCTGTGCGGCTTCGGCTATCAGCTTGGGCGACAGCTGGTTGTCGGCAAAGCCGTCGAGCATGCCGTTGTAGCTGCCTTTGGCTTGTCGCAGCTCGGCGAAGGTCTTGCAAATACCCCGTGCCGATGCGTATTCCTCCACACATCCGCGTCGTCCGCAGGAGCAGAGGCGTCCGTCGGGTACCAGTATGCTGTGGCCTATCTCACCGGCGTTGCCGTGCACGCCAAGCAGCAGACGTCGGTTTATTACAATGCCGCTGCCCACGCCCGTGCCGAGGGTTATGGTGACGAAATCCTGCAAATCCTTGGCGCCTCCGTACACCATCTCGCCCAAGGCCGCCGCGTTGGCGTCGTTGCCCACAGCCACAGGCAGGTGCAGACGTTCTTCCAAAATCTGTTTCAGGGGCAGGTTGCTGAGTTGTGGCAGGTTCGATGCCTCCTCGATGCAGCCTGTGAGGGAGTTGCCGTTGGGAGCGCCTATGCCGATACCCAGCAGGGTGGGGGAGCCGCTCTTTTCCAGCAGTTCGCCGATGGCGGCGCAGAGCCGTTCCACGAAAGTGTCGGCTGTGGTACAGTCGGTGGTGGGGAAATTGAGGCGGGTAAGGCATTCTCCGTCGGAGCGTACCAAACCTAAATCGGTGTTGGTGCCGCCGATGTCGATGCCAATGGCAAAGGTTTGGGACATTGCCTTAGTTTACTTGTTTGGAAAGGGTCATGTAGCCCAGTTTCAAGCTTTGCGAGCCGATAGCCACTGTGGGGTTCACCTTGATGGCCACGCGCGACGAGGTGGCGTCTTTCTGCGAAAAGCTGGAGACAAAATTCTTCACTGCCGAGATGCCGTCCTTTGAGAAAACATCGTAGGTGTTGATGTTGAATGACAGAGGCATGGCGGTTTTCGATTTGCTGGGCACGCTAACCTTTTTGTTGGTGGTTCCCGAAACCATGTCCACATTGTCGATAGCCACTTTCCAGTCCATGGCGTTAAGGCTGGCGGGTTTTGTGGTGGGATTTTGTATTCCCACGTTCACCGTCATATTGAGGGGCAGGTTTTTGGTGAGCAGTGCGGCACCCAGCTTGGCCACGTTGGTGGCGGTAAGGCTGCTGGTGTTAATGTTCTTGAGGTTGATGCCTGCAAGGGTTACGTTCTGCACGTTGTCCAACGAGAATTTGCATTTACGTACGAGGTTGGCGGTCTCAGCCACTTGGTTCATCACGTCGCAGGAGACGCATATCAGGCACACTGCCACTAAAGCGATAAGTTTTTTCATAATGGTATATCTTTTATTTCTTTGTTTTTTAGTTAATTAAATGTCGGTTACTTTTTCGGGTAACCGTTGCAAATATACGAAAAAAAATGATTTGTGCGGATTTTTTTATTGAACACCACCCCAAGGTCATTCGTGGGGGGAGTGAGAACCAATGGAAAAGTGTAGTTCAACTTTTATTTTGTCAAATGAAAAAATGTTGCTATCTTTGCAAACTGAAAAAAATCCTTTTGCGTAGGAAAATGCATAGACACACTTTTTTATATATTACGGCAGTTTTGTTGATTGGGACGATACTTGCTACGGGCTGCAAAAAGGACGATGATGACGGCGATGCTGAAGAGCTGGAGCCTATAAACGTCAGTCAGCAGTATGTACCTATCGACTGGAGCGGTGCCACGCTGGTCTCTTCCGACGACAATACGGGTGCATATACCATACGATTTGCCGACAGTGTGCCTACCATACTTGCGGGCTCCGTGATAGCCATTGACAGGGATACCGTGGTTTATTACCGTTTTGTGGAAACAGCCACCACAAACGGCAACACGATAAGCATAACCACGTCCGAAGCCACGCTTGCAGACATTTTCTACAATTCGGGATTTACGCTCTCTACAGCTGTCGCAGGTAAACTGAAAAGCTCGGTAATACATCCAGTGGCCGCATATTGTACCGAGGACAACGGCGGATACCGTGAGCTGAATCTTACTTCACAATCGAGAATCACCCGTGGCGTGTGGCAATACCAAATTGATAACGACAGTAGCGTATTTTACTCCGACAACGGCTTTACTGCATCACTGCGAAAGATAGACATCAATTTGAACTTGGATTTGGAAATGTATATGAATTTCGGCGACATGACTCGCGAGTTGTACAACAATTCCTTTGAGAGGTACCGAAGCCGCGCCCAACGACTTAAAACTACTTTTGTGGGTGCTTTTTCGATAGAGCAAAAAGTGCGTTGCGATATGCAGGGGAACTGCAACTACCACCACGCTGCCGAAGTATGGAAAAACAACTTCTTACATCCATTGTCGGTAAAATTTTTGGTGAAAGGTGTTCCTGTTGTCGTTACCCTTCGTGCGGACCTCTGTCGTAATGCAGAGATAACGGCCGATGGCGAGATAAGCACCGAAACAGGCTTTGCCTGCAATGCCGAAGGCCGTCTGGGTCTAGAATGGCAGCAAGGTGGTGGCATAACTCCTGTGTCGTCGTTGGACAACACATTACGTCTTTTACCGCCAATGCTGAACGGCAGGGGCGATGTGCAGTCGAAAGTTGGCGTGTTTCCTCGTTTCAGGGCTACTATGGGGGGAGTTACAGGCGTTACCGTCGATATGAAACCTTACATCACCGACACGGTGCAAGGAGGATACCTCGAACAGATGCTTGGACATACCAGCGGTCTCAGTGCTTGGACACTTGGCAGTAGTGTGGGACTTGACGCCGCTTGCAATCTGAATACCGGTTTTATGAGCAACGACGATCAAACACTTTCCGCACCCGAATGGAACATCATCAACAGTGTTGCATACAATGCCCCGTCAAGGTTGGAGCATATTTCGGGCAATCCATCCCGAGGACAAAGCAGCATGATTAGGTTCAAGGTGCTCGACCACAATTATCTGACAGGTCAAGAGGTGCTTACTTCGTTGCCTCAGTATGTGGAGTTTCAGGCCGACGGCAATATTTCTTCCGATTACAGCATAGCCAACGACGGTATTGTGTCGGTGGTGTGGACCCCCACTGCCAACGATGCGCTTTATGCAATGATTTACGACAAAAACCATGTGCTGTTGTATTGCGACACTGTCAAGGTGTCCATCAATTACGGCATCGATTGGGTGGACCTCGGTCTTCCGAGCGGACTGCTGTGGGCACCGCACAATCTGGGAGCGCTGTCGCCCGAGGATTATGGCGACTATTTCGCTTGGGCCGAAACCCAGCCAAAGATGATTTGTAATTGGGGTACATACACCTATTGCTGCTATGGTGTTTACGACCAGCTTACCAAATACTGTAACAATTCCGGCTTTGGTTGCGACGACTTTGTCGACACTCTGGTACGACTACAGTCTGGCGACGACGCTGCCACCACCAACTGGCGAGGTGGCGCACGCACACCTACAAAAGAGGAATGGGACGAACTTCTGAACAACACCACTTCGCAATGGACAACCGAGAACGGTGTGGCGGGCTTGCGACTTACTGCCTCCAACGGACAAAGCATTTTCCTGCCCGCCGCTGGCTATCGCACCGACGCCATTGTCGATGACGTCGGCATACACGGTATGTACTGGGCAAGCTCAATGCTGTCGGTATATCCTTATAATGCTTGGTATATGTATTTCGATGCCAACTACAAACGTATGCACAACGACTACCGTAGCAACGGCCATGTGGTGCGTCCAGTGCGTCCGGCGCACTAAAAATTTCTAGAGGCGAAATGTTTTCGCCTCTACATCCGAAATCCCAATTCCGAAATCCTAAATCCTAAATCCGAATTATTTCAGCGCTTCAATTTGTGCTTTCAGTGCGGCGATTTTCTGTTCGGCGTCAGCCTGTTTCTGGCGTTCCACGGCCACCACCTTTTCGGGGGCGTTGTTCACAAAACGTTCGTTGGAAAGCTTTTTCATCACCGAGTTAAGGAACCCTTCGGTATATTTCAGTTCTTCTTCAAGCTTCTTCAGTTCGGCCTCCTTGTCGATGTTCTGGCTGAAAGGCACGTAGTATTCGGTGCTTCCCACCATAAACGAGAGGGCGTTCTCCACCTTGTCGGCGACACGTTCTATGCCGTCGATGTTGCAGAGTTTTATGATGATGCCGTCGAAGGCGTTGCCGCCGTTGCCGCGCTCGCACAGGTGCAGCACCTCTTTGGGCGATATGCCTTTGGAGTTGCGCAGTCCGCGGACGCCGATTATCACCTCTTTGGCGGTCTCGAAGTCCTTGATGATGTTTTCGTTGAACGACTGTGCTTTGGGCATCGTAGCTATCATGATGCTCTCGGTGTCGGGACGTTCGCCGAGGATATGCCATATCTCTTCGGTGATGAACGGCATGAAGGGGTGGAGCATACACATCAGCTTTTCGAACAGAGCTATCACGGTGTCGTAGGTGGCTTTGTCAATGGGCTTTTGGTAAGCGGGTTTTATCATCTCCAGCAGCCACGAGCAGAAATCGTCCCAAACCAGTTTGTAGGTGGTCATCAGGGCGTTGCTCAGGCGGTATTTGCTGAAATCGTCCTCTATCGAGGCGAGGGTTTTGTTCAGATGGCTCTCGAACCACAGCAGGCTTGTGCGGTTCTCCTCCGACTGCGGCAGGTTCTCGTCCACGCTCCAGCCTTTCACCAGACGCATGGCGTTCCATATCTTGTTGCTGAAGTTACGTCCCTGTTCGCAGAGTGCCTCGTCGAAAGGCAAGTCGTTGCCCGCGGGGGCGGTGAGCAGCATGCCTACGCGCACGCCGTCGGCGCCGAATTTGTTGATAAGCTCGATGGGGTCGGGCGAGTTGCCGAGCGATTTCGACATCTTGCGTCCCAGCTTGTCCCTGACGATGCCGGTGAAATAGACGTTGCGGAACGGCACTTGGTGTGCGTATTCCTCGCCGGCCATTATCATACGTGCCACCCAGAAGAAGATGATGTCGGGAGCGGTGATGAGGTCGGAGGTGGGGTAGTAGTAACGGATTTCTTCGTTATCGGGCTCCAGTATGCCGTTGAAAAGCGACAGCGGCCACAGCCACGAGCTGAACCATGTGTCGAGACAGTCGCTGTCCTGACGTATGTCGGCGGCGGTGAGGTTGGCGTTGCCGGTCTTTTCCTTGGCCAGACGTAGTGCGTCGTCGGCGTTCTCGGCCACCACGAAACCGCCTTCGGGCAGATACCACGCCGGAATCTGGTGTCCCCACCACAGCTGGCGGCTGATGCACCAGTCCTTGATGTTCTCAAGCCAGTGGCGGTACAGGTTTTTGTACTTGGCGGGATGGAAGGTAATCTCGCCGTTTTCCACGGGTTCGAGGGCTATCTTGGCAAGGTGTTCCATCTTGAGGAACCACTGCATCGAGAGTTTCGGCTCGATAGGCACGTTGGTGCGTTCGGAGTAGCCCACTTTATTGTTGTAGTCCTCCACTTTCTCGAGCAGAGCGGCAGCGTCGAGGTCTTTAACAATCTGTTTGCGCACTGCCTCGCGCGTCATGCCGATATACATGCCGGCGTTCTCGCTGAGGGTGGCGTCGTCGTTGAATATGTTGATGCTCTGCAGGTTGTGTTTCTCGCCGAGCATATAGTCGTTCACGTCGTGGGCGGGGGTTACCTTCAGACATCCAGTGCCGAACTCGATGTCCACGTAGCTGTCCTCGATAACGGGGATGGTGCGGTTCACCAGCGGCACTATCACTTTCTTGCCACGCAGCCATTGGTTTTTGGGGTCGGCGGGGTTGATGCACATTGCTGTGTCGCCCATGATGGTCTCGGGACGTGTCGTTGCCACGATGGCGTAGCGACGGCCTTTGTCGTCGGTGGGGATAATCTCGCCTTCGTTGCCTGTGGCGCCGGTGCCGTCGTCGTCGGCGAGGTAGTAGCGCAGGTAGAACAGTTTGCTGTGTTCGTCTTTAAAGATAACCTCCTCGTCGCTGAGGGCGGTGAGGGCTTTGGGGTCCCAGTTTACCATACGTACCCCTCTGTATATCAATCCTTTGTTGTAAAGGTCCACGAAAGTGTGAATCACGCTGCGCGAGCGTATGTCGTCCATGGTGAAGGCCGTGCGGTCCCAGTCGCAGGAGGCGCCGAGGCGTTTCAGCTGTTCAAGGATGATGCCGCCGTGTTCGTGGGTCCAGTCCCAAGCATGTTCGAGGAATTTCTCGCGTCCGATGTCGTCTTTCTTGATGCCATGTTGAGCCAGTTTGTTCACCACTTTGGCTTCGGTGGCGATGGATGCATGGTCGGTGCCGGGTACCCAGCAGGCGTTTTTGCCCAGCAGGCGGGCGCGACGCACCAGCACGTCCTGGATGGTGTTGTTGAGCATGTGTCCCATGTGCAACACGCCTGTTACGTTGGGTGGCGGTATCACCACGGTGTAGGGTTCGCGACTGTCGGGTTTGGAGCTGAAAAGTCCGAGTTTCTGCCACTGGGCGTACCAGCGGTCCTCTACTGATGAAGGATTGTATTTCGATTCTATTTCCATTGTATGGTATTTTTCTGTTCGTCTGTCCCCGCACGGGGGTGTTGAGAGTTAGGCGGATTATCTGTTATTATTTTTTGTTTGGTTTAGCGATTTCGTCGGTGGGTTCCTCTTTTCTTCTTTGGATAACCCAAAGCACTATGGCTCCGATGATTACCACCACAAGCACTACCGACGAGGCGAGGGTTACTTTGTCCCATTTGTGTTGTGTTGGAGCCTCGTTGCGGAACTCGATGGTGTGGTCGCCGGCGGGCACCACCATGGCGCGGAGTATGTAGTTCACACGCAGGTATTCGGCGGGCTG
>JAEENM010000037.1 GCA_016283745.1 Bacteroidales bacterium
ACCTCCACCTCTTCCATCAGGAATTTGTCCTGGTTTTCGTTGCGGGTTTTGGTGTCGAGGCCGGCGTGGTAGGGTAGTGAGCGTATGTTGTTAACCCGCAGCAGTTCGGAGATTTCCTCCACTTTTTTACGTGTGAGGCAGTATATAATTCCCGATTTGTTGGGGTTTTCTTTTATAAAACGAATAATCTCTTTGTTGAGTGTCATGGCGTCGCTGGGTTTGGGACGCACTTCGTAGTAGAGGTTGGGGCGGTTGAACGACGAGATGAAGACCTTGGCGTTTTCCATGCCGAGGTTCACTATGATGTCGTGTTGCACCTTGGGGGTGGCGGAGGCGGTGAGGGTCAGTATTGCCACTTTTTTGTTGATGGCGTTGATGGCTTCGCGCAGACGGCGGTATTCGGGGCGGAAATCGTGTCCCCATTCCGATATGCAGTGGGCCTCGTCGATGGCGAAGAACGAGATGGGCAGTTTTTTCAGAAAATCGATAGTTTCGGGCTTGGAGAGGGTTTCGGGGGCGATGTACAGGAGTTTGGTGTTTTTGGACACAAGGTCGTCCTTCACCTCTTTGGTCTGCTGGCGGTTGAGGGTGGAGTTGAGGAAGTGCGCCACGCAGTTCTTGCCTGAGTTGTAGCGCATGGCGTCCACCTGGTTTTTCATCAGGGCTATCAGCGGCGACACCACTATGGCGGTGCCTTCCGATATAACAGCGGGCAGCTGGTAGCAAAGCGATTTGCCACCGCCGGTGGGCATGATGACGAAGGTGTCGTTGCCCATAAGCACGTTGCGGATTATCTCTTTTTGGTCGCCTTTGAAGCTGTCAAAACCGAAATATTCCTTCAACGCACCGTCCAAGTCGATGTCTTCTACTTTTTTCTTTTTTCCTGATACTGTTGCCATTAGATAAAAACTGCCTTGTTTTTGTCAAATTTTTTCGCTCAAAGTATAAATATTTTCGTACTTTTGCGTTATAATTTTGTTTTGTAAAGTTATCATTTTTTTTTCAAATAACAAAATATTTTTTGTGATGAAAACCGATAAAGAGCTCAAAGATATTGCTAATCAGGTTTTTAGCTGTGAAAAAAAAGCTATCGAAAATATGGGGAATTTGTTGGATAACAACTTTCCGGAGGCTGTAAAAACACTTTTTTTGGCCAAAGGTAGGGTTATTATCACGGGTATCGGCAAGAGTGCCAACATCGCCAACAAAATTGTCTCCACCCTTAACTCGACAGGCACCCCTGCCATATTTATGCACGCCGCCGACGCCATCCACGGCGACCTCGGCATCATACAGCCCGACGACGTGGTGATCTGTATCTCGAAAAGCGGCAACACCCCCGAAATCAAAGTCCTTGTGCCGCTTATCAAAAACAGCGGCAACACGCTGATTGCCATTGTTGGCAACACCGAGTCGTATCTCGCTTCGCAGGCCGACATTGTGCTCAACACCACCGTTGAGCGCGAGGCCGACCCCAACGACCTCGCCCCCACGGCGAGCACCACGGCGCAGCTCGTAATGGGTGACGCCCTTGCCGTGGCTCTGATAGAGTGCCGCCGTTTTTCGGCCACCGACTTTGCCAAATACCACCCGGGCGGAGCCTTGGGAAAACGGCTGTATATGCGTGTTTCCGACATCTACAAAAACAACGAGCGACCGCTGGTGGCCCCCGATGCAAGCATCCGCGACACCATACTCGAAATGACTGGCAAACGCTTGGGCTGCACCGTGGTGAGCGGCTCCGACAACGTGGAGGGCATCATCACCGACGGCGACCTGCGTCGTATGCTTAAATCCAACGCCACCGTGGAGAGCCTCAAAGCCGCCGACATTATGACAAAAAAGCCTAAAACAGTGTGCGACACTGAATTTGCCGCCACAGCCCTCGCCATAATGCGCAACAACTCCATAACCCAGCTCGTGGTTACCGACGCCGAAGGCCGTTACCTCGGCATCATACATCTGCACGACCTTCTGCGCGAAGGCATAGTATGATTTTCTAACGACATTATACATATATATATGATACTAAGAACTGAAGACGTAGTAAAGAAATACCGCAAACGCACCGTTGTGAAGGGCGTCAGCGTTAATGTGCAACAAGGCGAAATTGTGGGGTTGCTCGGTCCCAACGGAGCCGGAAAAACCACCACTTTCTATATGATTGTGGGCATTATAAAACCCTACTCCGGACGTGTGTTCCTCGACGACACCGACATAACCAAGATGGCCCAGTACCAGCGCGCCAAGCACGGTGTGGGATACCTTGCGCAGGAAGCCTCGGTGTTCCGCAACCTGTCGGTGGAGGACAACATAATGGGAATTCTGGAGTTCACCGACCTAAACAAAGAACAGCGTCAGGAAAAACTGGAGTCGCTGCTCGACGAGTTCGGCCTGCAGCACATACGCAAGAGCAAAGGCATACAGCTCTCCGGAGGCGAACGCCGCCGTACCGAGATAGCCCGCGCCCTCGCCGCCGACCCCAAGTTCCTGCTCCTCGACGAGCCGTTCGCCGGTGTGGACCCCATTGCTGTGCAGGACATCCAAAGCATCGTCTCCAAGCTGAAAGACAAGAATATAGGCATCCTCATTACCGACCACAACGTGCACGAGACCCTCAACATCACCGACCGCGCCTACCTGCTTTTCGAAGGCAGTGTGCTGAAATCGGGCACTCCCGAAGAGCTTGCCAACGACCCCATCGCCCGCAAGCTGTACCTCGGCGACGATTTTGAACTGCGATAAACAGCCACCTATGGAAACCCCCGACCACATCGACAAAACGTGGGAACGCTACAAACGCGGCTTCAAGACCTTTCTCAACCTTGAGAAAAATATGTCGAAAAACAGCGTGGATGCCTATCTGCACGATGTGAAACTACTTAGAGAAGACTATGCTGTTCCTTTGGGACTCAAGCCAGAGGATATAACCCTTAGCCACCTGCAGACTTTTGTCAAAGATTTGAGCGACACCGGCATTGCCGTTACCACGCAGAGCCGTATCGTCTCCGGTTTGCGGATGTTTTTCCATTATCTCGCCATCGAGGATGTGATTTCCGAAAATCCCACCGACATGCTCGACACGCCGCGTATCACCCGTCATCTGCCCGACGTGCTCTCCAACGAGGAGATAGAGCAGATTCTCGCCACTTTCGACAAGTCGCGCGACGACGGTTTCCGCAACAGCGTGATAATAGAGGTGCTGTACGGATGCGGACTGCGGGTGTCGGAGCTGGTAAACCTGCGTCTGTCGCAGCTCTACCTCGACGAGGAGTGCCTGCTTATCCAGGGCAAGGGCGACAAACAGCGCTGGGTGCCGATAAACAGTCGTGCCATAAAACTGTTGGAACTCTATATCACCGGCCCGCGCAACGAGCTGAAGATTAAACCCGGCAACGAGAACTACGTGTTCCTCTCGCGGCTCGGACGCAAGCTGTCGCGGCAGAGTGTGTTTCTGTTCATTCAGGCGGCAGTGGAGAAAGCGGGGATACACAAGACCGTGAGTCCGCACAGTTTCCGCCATTCCTTCGCCACCGAGCTTGTGCGCAACGGCGCCGACCTGAGGGCAGTGCAGGAGATGCTCGGACACGAGTCCATCACCACCACCGAGATATACACCCACCTCGACCATAAATATCTGCGCGAGACAATTACCAAATACCATCCGAGGTTCAAATAGAAAGGCGTGAAATCGGTGACAGAATTGGTTTTTTCGGCAAAAAACCAAATTTCTTTCCGAAAATTGCAAAAAAAAGCGTAACTTTGCAAATTGCGAAAAAAATAAAACACCCATATAAACAATGAAAAAAACGTTATTTAAAACGCTGTGTGTCTGTATGACAGCCAGCTTGTTGGCCATAGCAACAGCGGCCAACGCCTGCACCAATTTTCTGGTAACCAAAGGAGCCACCACCGACGGCTCCACATTTGTAACCTACGCCGCCGACTCGCACGTGCTTTACGGCGAGCTGTACTACCGTGCCGCCGCCTCGTTCCCCAAAGGAACTGAGTTCGAGGTCATCGACTGGGACTCCGGCCGTCCGCTCGGAAAAATAAAACAGGCCGAGGTTACCTACTCAGTGGTGGGTAATATGAACGAGTACCAGCTCGTTATCGGCGAGACCACCTACGGCGGTGTCGACTGCCTGCAGCACTGCGACGGCATCATCGACTACGGCAGCCTTATCTACATTACCCTGCAGCGTGCCAAAAACGCCCGCGAAGCCATAAAAGTGATGGCCGAACTCGTGGAAGAATACGGCTACGCCAGCGAGGGCGAGTCGTTTTCCATCGCCGACCCCGACGAGGTGTGGATTATGGAGATGATAGGCAAGGGCAAACCCCACTACGACACCATCAAAGGCAAACCCGTGCTCAACAAAAAATGGAACAACGGAGCTGTGTGGGTGGCACGCCGCATCCCCGACGGATATGTATGCGCTCACGCCAACCAGGCTCGTATCACCACCTTCCCCATGGAGAAAGCCTCCAAAAACAGCATCAGCAGCAAGAACCTGAAAAAAATATTCGACAAGGATGTCGATGTGGTTTATGCAGAGGATGTGGTGGAATTCGCCCGTATGAAAGGCCTCTACAAAGGCACCGACGAGAATTTCAGCTTCTCCGACACCTACAACCCTGTAACCTTCAGCGGCGCCCGCGCTTGCGAAGCCCGTGTGTACGCTTTCTTCAACCGCGTAGCAAGCGGAATGGAGAAATACGAGCAATATGCCATGGGTTACGACCTGAAAAACCGTATGCCCCTGTGGATTAAACCCGACCGTCAGCTCGACGTGCACGATATGATGATGCTTATGCGCGACCACTACGAAGGCACTCCTATGGATATGACCAAAGACGTGGGAGCTGGTCCTTTCAAATGCCCCTACCGTTGGCGTCCTATGTCGTTCTCGGTTGACGGCAACGAATACATCCACGAACGTGCCACCTCGACACAACAGACTGGTTTCTCGTTTGTGGCACAGTGCCGCGGCAAATACCCGAGAAAGGTGGGCGGTGTGCTGTGGTTCGGCGTCGACGACACATACACCACCGTTTACTGCCCGATGTTCTGCGGTATCACCGAAATACCTGAATGCTTCCGCGAAGGCAACGGCAACATGCTCGAATATTCCGAAACAGCCGCTTTCTGGCTCTTCAACCAAGTGAGCAATTTCGCCTACTTGCGCTACGACGACATGATTAAAGACATACAAAGAGTTCAGACCGAGCTTGAGATGAATTTCATCGACCGCGTTCGTGATGTGTCGGAGGATTTCGCCCAGAACGGCGACAATCTTGAAGCCCGTCTCAACAACTTCTCGGCAGAGATGGCCAACAATATGTTCACCCGTTGGAGAGACCTCAGCCACCAGCTTCTTGTGAAATACATTGACGGCAACATCAAAAAAGGAAACGATTTCAACTTCGAGACCACCGGCACACGTCCGGGACAGGCAGTGTTCCCCGACCAGCCCCAATATCCCGAATGGTGGTACCGTTACATAATCGAAAACCACGGCTCTGTTATAAAAGTGCCTAAGAAATAAAACTTTGGCAAGACAAAGAATAAGGGACGGCTTTTCGGCTGTCCCTTTTTTTTCGCCTCAAGGTCAGGCACGTTACACACACAAAATCAGGCATACGCGAAGTGTTGGAAAACTTTTGCCCAAAATACTTGTTTAATCGGCAAAAAAAGTATATCTTTGCACATTATTTTTCACCATCAAGATATGAAAAAATACCTACTGCTTATTGCTTTGGCGTTTTGTGTAGAAACGGCTTCCGCGCAATTTGCCTTCCCGACGCAGAGTGCCGTCGGCGGTGCTATGGGCGGGTGCTCGGTGGCGCTCAACGACTTCTGGTCGCGTGTCGGCAGTGTGGCCGGAATAGCACGTTTGGACAGACCTACGGTGGGACTCTCGTTCCGCAACAATTTCCTGATGTCGGAACTGAGCTACAAAAGCGTCGCCTTTGCCATTCCGGTTACCAAATTCGGAACCCTCGGCACCAGCTACACCCATTTCGGCAACGCCGATTATAACGAACAACGTGTGAACCTGATGTACGCACAGCAGTTCGGACATCTGTTCGCCCTCGGCGCCGAATTCGACTACCTGCACTCGGGTGTCTCCGAAGCGGGCTACGAATCGGCCAACCTCTTCACTTTCGGGGTGGGACTGCAGTTCTATCCCACCAACACCCTCACCGTAGGGGTGCATATCTTCAACCCCATCTCCACACATTACCAGACTGAAGTCAAGATGGACGTGCCGGCACTGTTCCGTGCGGGAGTGGCCTACAATTTCATCAAAAACGCCACCGGAACGATAGAGTTTGTCAAGGATATGAACCACGACAGCGACCTGCGTTTCGGTCTGGAATACACTTTCTTCGACTTTGTGAATGCCCGCATCGGCTTTGCCACACATCAGCTGGCCTACTCTTTCGGCGTGGGCATCGACCGCGAGTCGTGGGGCGTGGACCTCGCTATGCAGGTGCATCCCACCCTTGGTGTAACACCCCAAATATCAGCTATATACAAATTCTAAACACTCCAACACGTCGAAATGAGGAAAATCTGGGCATATCTGGCATTGATACTTCTCCCGTTGTCCGCGGCATTGGCGCAAAACGACAATCAGGACTTCTGGCAGGAGTATATGGAGCTTATCGCCGAACAGAACGACGACGAGAGTGTGAGCGGCGAGATAATGGAGGTGCTCGAACATTTCCTCGACAACCCGATCAACCTCAACGACACCACCTCCCACGACCTGCAGAAACTATTCTTTATCAGCGAGTTCCAGACCGCCGCACTGAAATCGTACATCCGTCAGAACGGACAGATGCTTACCATACACGAGCTTGAGTTTGTCAACGGCTTCGACGAAGAAACACGTCATCTGCTTATGCCTTTCGTAAAGGTGGAGCTTGTGCCGCCGCCCGAGAAGTTCAGCTTCAAAAACATGTTGCGCTACGGCAAAAACCAGATAACCCTCGGCTACAAGACCACCCTTGAAAAACAGAAAGGCTACGAAAACGGCAACTACCTCGGCGACCCCTTCCGCACCTATTTCCGATACACTTTCAAATACAAGAACAAGGTGTCGCTCTCCCTTTCGGGTGACAAGGATGCGGGCGAGGATTTCTTCAAAGGCAGTCAGCCGCAGGGCTACGATTTCTACGGCTTCAGCCTGATGCTCAACGATTTCGGTTTTCTGAAACAGTTTATCGTGGGCAACTACCAGCTTCAGTTCGGTCAGGGACTCACGCTGTGGACGGGCGCGGGATTCAACCTTGCCGGCGACGGAACGGTGAAGAAATACCCGCAGAACATGCGTCCCTCCGGCGCTTTCACCGAATACGGCTTTATGAATGGCGTTGCCACCACCATCGGCATCAGCAAACACATATCCGCCACCGCTTTCTACTCGCATGTAAAACGCGACGGCACCCTTGTAACCTCCGAAAACTTCGACACCGAGGAGGACTATCTGCAAAGCTACTACGAGACGGGCTACCACCGCACCCAGAGCGAGCTGGCCAAGAAAGGCAACATCACCGAGGACCTCTATGGAGCGCACCTGCAATACAAAAGCACCAACCTCTCCATCGGCGCCACCGGCTACCACATGACCCTCAGCAGTCCGTTGCAGCCCAAGCCGCGCCCCGATAACTACAGCGCCTTCTCCGGCACCCAAAACACCAACTTCGGCCTCGACGCCACCTACCTGCTGCGCCGCATCCTTTTCTTCGGCGAGATGGCCATGGACCGCAACTTCAATATTGCCGGTCTTGCCGGACTACAGTTCAACGCCACCGAAAACACTCTTATAAGCGCCTACTACCGTAACTACGGCGTTGAATACCAGAACCTCTACGCCACTGCGCTGGGACAGAACAGCAGTGTGCAGAACGAAGAGGGCTTCGGAGCCGCCCTGCGCACCGTGCTGCCGTGGCAGATTTCGATGGTGGCCTCCGCCGACATCTTCCGTTTCCCGTGGCTCCGCTATCAGGTCTATTCCCCCTCAGAGGGCAGCGACTACCGTGTGAAACTCTCCAAAGACCTCACCCGCCGCGCCACGCTATCGCTAACCTATCGTTACAAAAACAAAGCCAAGAATACCAACAACATCGACAGTTTGTACTCCACTGTGGTGGAACCCAACAAACGCCAGAACCTGCAGCTGAACCTCAAATTCGCCCCGTCGTCGCAATGGACCTTCAACACACGTGTGGAGCACTGCTGGTTCAGCGCCGAAAGCAAATACGACACCACGGGATTCCTCATTTCGCAGGATGTTGTTTATACACCGAAGAAAGTACCCTTCACATTTGCAATGCGTTACGCCCTTTTCGAGACGGCCTACGACGCACGCATCTACGCCTACGAGCGCGACCTCACCTACGAGTTCTCGGTGCCAGCCTACAACGGCAGAGGCTCGCGGTTCTACCTCTTTGTCAATTGGAAGATGTCCGACAAAATCAACCTCATAGCCCGCTATTCCATCTGGTACTATCCCGACAAGGATAAAATAAGCTCGGGCAACGACGAGATTGACGGCAACACCAAACAGGAATTCAAAATTCAGTTTAAAGTAAAATTCTAACAGACAATATATTATGACACGCCAACAGCTTATTGAACAGATACGTAAGAAACAGTCGTTCCTCTGCGTGGGGCTCGACACCGACCTTAAAAAGATACCGCAGCACCTGCTCTCCGAGCCTGACCCCGTTTTTGCCTTCAACAAGGCAATTATCGATGCCACAAAGGATTACGCCGTGGCCTACAAACCCAATCTGGCTTTCTACGAAAGTATGGGTATCAATGGCTTGGTGTCGCTGAAAAAGACCATGGAGTATCTGCGCACACTTCCCGAAAAGGTGTTCACCATCGCCGATGCCAAACGCGGTGACATCGGCAACACCTCGCAGCAGTACGCCAAAGCTTTCCTCTCGCCCGACTGCGATTTCGATTTCGACTCCATGACCATAGCCCCCTACATGGGTGAGGACTCCGTGGTGCCTTTCACCACCTACGAAGGCAAGTGGGTGATACTCTTGGCGTTGACTTCCAACAAAGGCGCGTTCGATTTCCAGTTTATCCGCAACAGCGAAAACGGCCGCCAGCTGTTCGAGACTGTGCTAGAGACTTCCAAAAAATGGGGCACTCCCGACAATATGATGTACGTGGTGGGTGCCACCAAAGCCGACATGCTCACAACCATACGCGGCATTGTGCCCGACAGTTTCCTGCTTGTGCCCGGCGTCGGCGCTCAGGGCGGAAGTCTGGCCGAAGTGTGCAAATACGGTCTTAACAAGGAGTGCGGACTGCTGGTAAACTCCTCGCGTGGAATAATTTACGCCTCGCAGGGCGAGGATTTCGCACAACGTGCCGCCGAAGAGGCCAAAAAACTGCAACAGCAGATGGCCGACGAACTGAAAAACCACAACATCATATGACAATGAGCGACGACAACGAAATACAAAACCCCGATACTCAGAACGTCGGTGAAGCCCCGCGCCGCGACATTTTTTTCCGTGTCATGCTGGTGCTGAGTATGGTCAACGCCGCCTCGAACTTCATTACGCTGATTCTTTTCGGGGCTTTTCTGCCCGTCTTCCAGGAGGTGTACGACAGCGGAAAAATGCCGCTCCCCGAGATGTACGACGTGGCATTAGAATCGTTGCTCGAAACACCGCGGTATTACTTCTTCATCGTATCGCTTTTCTGGGCACTGTCGTTCTACGGCGCCCTCGCCATGTGGAAATACAGGACCACGGGATTCCACTGCTATACCCTTGCACAGCTGATACTGCTTTTATTGCCGATAGTGTTCCTTGGCAGCTCGCACGTCGCTATAGGCGACATAATGTTAACCCTGCTCTTTGTGGTTTACTACGCCATCAAGGTGCCGTTCCGCAGGAAGTTTACGGGTGATAATACTTTAACAGATTGAATAATAATTAAAAAACAAAAATATTTATGGCAAAAGACGCACAACAGGATGCTAATGCATCAAAATTGGAAAAACTGAAAATACTTCAGAGCACCCTCGACAAGATTGAGAAAAGTTATGGTAAAGGCTCGATAATGAAACTGGGCGACGCCCCTGTTGAAGAGATAGAAAGCATCCCTTCGGGTTCCATCAACCTTGATATGGCCCTTGGCATAGGCGGCTATCCCAAAGGTAGGATAATAGAGATTTACGGACCCGAGTCGTCGGGTAAGACCACCCTCGCCATCCACGCCATCGCCGAAGCGCAGAAAAAAGGCGGCATCGCCGCTTTCATCGACGCAGAGCACGCTTTCGACAGTAGCTACGCTAAACAGCTGGGTGTGGACATCGACAACCTGTTGGTGTCGCAGCCCGACAACGGCGAACAGGCCCTCGAAATTGCCGACAACCTTATCCGCTCCGGCGCCATCGACATCATCGTTATCGACTCCGTGGCAGCCCTCACCCCGAAAAGCGAGATAGAAGGCGAGATGGGCGACTCCAAGATGGGCTTGCAGGCACGACTGATGTCGCAGGCACTGCGCAAACTTACAGCCAATATCAGCAAGACCAAATGCTGCTGCATCTTTATCAACCAGCTGCGCGAAAAGATAGGAGTTATGTTCGGCAACCCCGAAACGACCACCGGCGGCAACGCCCTTAAGTTCTATGCCTCGGTACGTATCGACATACGTCGCATACAGGCCATCAAGGACGGTGACAGTAACGTGGGCAACCGTGTTAAGGTGAAGATTGTGAAAAACAAAGTGGCTCCCCCGTTCCGCGTGTGCGAGTTCGACCTTATCTTCGGCGAAGGCATCTCCAAAGTGGGCGAAATCATCGACCTCGGCGTGGATTACAACGTCATCAAGAAGAGCGGCTCGTGGTTCAGCTACGGCGACACCAAGCTGGCACAGGGACGCGAGGCAGTGAAACAGCTGCTCAACGACAACCCCGAACTGGCCGAAGAGCTGGAAAACAAAATCCGCACAGCCATTGCCGGTGGCGAAGAAACTCCGGAAGAAAAATAAACTCAAACCATAGCGGAGGGTTACGACGACTTTCGCCAAAGCCCTCCGCTTTTATAACACGTTGAAAATGAAAGACTTTTTAAAACGTCTGATTTTACTGATGGCCTGTCTTACAGCCATCGTGGCCGTGCTTGTGCTTATAAAAGTGAAATACGTGCTGCCCATCGACTTTGCGCTTGTGGTTTATTTCTCGGCCATAGCATACATTTCGCAGCACATCATCTGCCGCACCCTTGCCAAAAATCCGAAGAAATTCCCGCAGTCGTTTATGCTTGTGGAGTTCGGCAAACTGTTCCTGCACATCATAGTTCTGGCGGCCAGCGTCTATTTCTATTCCTGCCGTCACGACGGGCTTTCCGCGAAAGCGTTTCTGGGTTGTTTCGCCGTGCTGTTCATCATATATCTTGTGTTCGGCACATGGGAGATGTACCGCATCGCCAAACAGAAATAACGGCAAAGCCACTGTAACAGACGTTGTGCGATGAAAGACGTTTTCAGGATATTCCGATACCTGCGCTTTTTCCCCAAGGAGATAGTGCTGAATATCTTTTTCAATATCCTGTACGTGTTTTTCGCACTCTTCTCGTTCGGCATGATAGTGCCGTTTATCGAGCTGCTGTTCGGCGTTACCGACCCGCCCACCACCAAGCCTGAGTTCGAATTTTCGCAGGCGGGCATCACTGACTGGCTTACGTGGACGCTTTACCAGCTGAAGACCGACTACGGCGTTATGAAATGCCTTCTGGCGGTGTCGGTGGGCTATGTGACCTGCTCGCTGTTGAGCAACACAAGCCGTTATCTGGGCATGTATTTCCTTTCGCCAATCCGCAACGGGCTTGTGCAGCGTATCCGCAACGATATGTACCACAAAATCACCATCCTTCCGGTGTCGTTTTTCCACAAACGTCGTCGTGGCGACCTGCTCAGCCGCATGTCCAACGACCTGGCCGACGTGGAGTGGTCGGTGGTGTCGTCGTTGCAGATGCTGGTGAAAGACCCCATCAATGTGCTGGTGTTCGGCGTAACGCTGATTTTTGTCAGTCCCAAGATGGTGCTTTTTGCCGTGCTGGTGCTGCCTGTAACGATGTGGCTCATTGGCAAAATAGGCAAAAGCCTGAAACGCAATTCCGCCAAAGGACAGTCCAAGCTGGGCGACGTGTTCTCCATTTTGGAGGAGACGGTATCGGGCATCCGCGTTATAAAATCCTTCGGCAGCGAAAGCCGCATGCGTGAGCGTTTTGCGCAAAGCAACGAGGAGTACACCAACCGGATGAGAAAGGTGGTGTACCGTCGCGAGCTGGGGTCGCCGCTGGTGGAGATACTCGGCACCGTGGTGCTTGCCGGAGTGCTTATTTTCGGCAGCAGCCTCGTCATCGACGGCGGTCTGCGGGTGTCGGTGCTGGTGTTTTTCATAATTGTGTTTGCACGAATTCTGCCCCCAATAAAAGCGGTGATAACGGCTTACTACAACTTGCAGAAAGGCTCGGCGGCGGCACGACGCATCTTCGAGGTAATCGATGCCGACGAGAGCATCATCGAACAGGAAAACGCCACGGTGATAGAGTCGTTCGACGACAAAGTGGAGTACCGCGATGTGTCGTTTTCGTACAACGAGGAGGAAAACTCCGGCAGTGCGGTGTACGTGCTTAGCGACATCAACCTTGTCATCCCCAAGGGCAAGACCATCGCCATTGTGGGACCGTCGGGCGCGGGCAAGACCACTCTTGTGGACCTGCTGCCCCGTTTCTACGACTGCGAAAAGGGCGAGATTCTCATCGACGGACATCCCATCAAAACCCTCAACATCGACTCGCTGCGACGGCTTATAGGCATAGTGTCGCAAAACTGCATCTTGTTCAACGACAGCGTTTTCAACAACATAGCATTCGGCAGCACCCACTACAGCGAGGAGGAGGTGATGGCCGCCGCCCGCATTGCCAACGCCGACGAATTTATTCAGCAGTTGCCCGAAGGCTACCTCACACGCATCGGCGACCGCGGCATGACGCTCTCGGGCGGACAGCGCCAGCGTATCAGCATAGCCCGCGCCGTGCTGAAAAATCCTCCGATACTAATCCTCGACGAAGCCACCTCGGCACTTGACACCGAATCGGAACACCTTGTGCAAGAGGCACTTGCCAACGCCCTGCAAAACCGCACAGCCATTATCATCGCACACCGCCTATCCACCATACAGCACGCCGACGAGATAATTGTGATGGACAAAGGCAGGATTGTGGAACGTGGCACCCACGACACCCTGCTCGCACTTGGTGGCATTTACAAGAAACTAATCGATATGCAGTCGTTCAGGTAAAACTTTTTTTCGTTATGACAAAATATTTTTACACAAACGACGTTATAAAATATTCCGATACTGGGAGCCCCTATAGTTCAACGGATAGAACGGAAGTTTCCTAAACTTTAAATCAAGGTTCGATTCCTTGTGGGGGTACTTTTTTTTCTAACATCAAAAACAAACTTTTTATGGAAATTTTATCCGACAGAATATTACAAATGGCTGAGTCAGAGACTCTTGCCATGACACAAAAAGCCCGTGAGCTGAAAGCCCAGGGCAAGGACGTTATCAGCCTGAGCATCGGCGAACCCGATTTCAACACCCCCGAGCTGGTGAAAGAGGCCGCCAAAAAGGCTATCGACGACAACTTTACGCACTATCCCCCCGTGCCTGGCTACCCCGACCTGCGCGAGGCTATCTGCCACAAGTTCAAACGCGACAACAACCTCGATTTCAAACCCGAACAGATTGTTGTTTCCACCGGAGCCAAACAATCCATCTACCAGCTGGTGCAGTGCCTTATCAACCCCGGCGACGAGGTTATAATCCCCACCCCTTTCTGGGTTTCGTACAAAGAGATAGTACGTGTGGCCGGTGGCAAATGCGTTTACGTTAAAACCACCATCGAAAACTCTTTCAAGGTAACTCCGAAACAAATCGAAGAAGCCATCACACCCAAGACAAAACTGATAATGTTCAGCAGCCCGAGCAACCCCACCGGAATGCTCTACACCAAGGACGAGCTGAAAG
>JAEENM010000038.1 GCA_016283745.1 Bacteroidales bacterium
TGTTTCACAAAAACGGGGTCGGGAATGGTGGTAACCTGCGAAGTCTCGATGGTGTTGCGCAGGTCGATACTGATGTCGATGATGAGGCTGCCCTGTTTCATCGAGGCCACCATGTCCTCGCTGACGATGTACTGCGAGTCGGGCTCGTTGGAGTGGAAGGCGGCGATAAGCACGTCGGCCGAAGCTATGCTCTTTTTCAGCAGCTCGGGATATATAACCGACGTATAAACAGGCGTTTGCAGCCGCTGGCTAATCTCGTTGAGGCGCGAGATGGAGTTGTCGAAAATCTTGACATTGGCCCCTGCCGCCACAAACATTTTGGTAGCCGTTTCGGCGGAGCGTCCCGCGCCGAGTATCACCACCTCTGTGGGCGGTATCCCCGCCACGGAGCCAAGCATCGAACGGTTGGCGTAGCCCGGGTTGGAGAGGTATTCGGCGGCCACCATAAAACCGACGTTGCCCGCAATGCTGTTCATAGCCCGCAGGAAATTGTGGTGTCCGCGGCTGTCGGCCATAAACTCGTAGCCCACGGCGGTAATCTTGCGTTCGTGCAAGGCACGGAAATACTGGCAGTCGTGATATTTCAGCGTAAGAGCCGAAAACACGGTGGCCTTGGGTTTCACCAGCTCTATCTCGTCGGCGGTTAGCGACTGCACCTTGAAAATGATGTCGGTTTGGAACGCCGTGTGGCGGTCGGTGATGACGGCCCCCGCCTCGGAATACTCCAAGTCGCTGAAACCCGCGTTGTTGCCTGCGCCGGTGGCCACCAGCACTCGGTGTCCGGCGGCGGTTAGTATGGAAACGGCCTGCGGGGTGAGCCCCACACGCGTCTCGTAGTCGGCACTCTCGTCGGGCACGCCGATTAGGTATTTTTTGTTGGCGGTTTTGTCGTGTTTGAGTTCGGGCAGCGTGGCCAGCTCGTTCTCTATCTCGTTCAATATTCCCATAATGTCAGATTTTTATGGCGGTGATGAGGCGTTGGCCCGAAGGCAGTTCCTCTATACTCACTTTGATATACGATTCGGGCAGCAGAGGCTCCACTTTCTCGGTCCATTCGGTGAAACAGTAGTAGCCGCTGTAGAAATACTCCTCGTAGCCAATGTCGTAAGTTTCTGATATATTGTTAATTCTATAAAAATCGAAATGATAGATAGGCTCGCCCGCGCCCGAGAGGTACTCGTTGACGATGGCGAAAGTGGGGCTGCACACGTTGTCGGACGAGCCTAGGGCGGCGCACAGCTCTTTGATAAGGGTGGTCTTTCCGGCGCCCATCTTGCCGTAGAAGGCGAAAAAACGGTCGTCGGGGAAGGCCTGCAAAAGCTCCCGCGCGGCTTCACAGAGAGTGTCCAAAGTGGTGGTTATCTGCAAGTTGTCCATAATTATACAAAAAGATACAATCCACCCGAAGGCGGTGTTTCTGTTCTTTTTAACTGCAAAAAAGCGAAAAAGTTACACAAAACACACTAAATCCCGATTTTTTTCGTATCTTTGCAGGTTGAGTGCTTGGTGGATGAGGATGCCATACACGATGTATTAACTAATATATTAAAAAATGAATAATAATCAAACATTTGATAATTTAAAAAGATATGAGCGCGAAGGCAATTATAAAGCCATGTTAAATGCAACCAAGACTAATATTGCAATATTTGAAAGAAATGGTGCTCGGTTTTTCGTAACATTGGATTTGTTAAACTCTTTATCTTTGTATTTGATACCATTTGTTGAAAATGGGAAATATGGATTTGTAAATCGCATGTGTAAACCACTTATTGCCCCAATTTATGATGAAGTAAAGGGTTCTTTTTTTAATGATAAAAACTATGTAGCAGTAAAGAGAGAAAACAAATGGTCTGTAATAGACTCTAAAGGCGATGTGATTTTTCCATTCAAATATAATTTTATTTTCCCCAGCCCGGATTCAAGTTTGGTTACTTGTTGCGATTATTCAGGATGGTCTGTCATTGATGCAAATACTAAAAATATTATTGTAGATTCAAGTAAATATAAGTTAATAGAAGGCTTTCGCTATGGATATGCTCGTGTTAAGAATGATGATGATAAATGGGGCATAATTAATGCGCGAGGTGAATTAGTACTTAATACTGAGTATGAATCAATTTATACTTGGAACGAATGGTATGAGCCAACTACAAAAGTAAAAAAAACTGAGTATGACAAAGAAAAGTTTATTGAATTAGACAAATTAAAGTAATTTATTAATATGGTTGTTGATAGTATGACAAAATACGAGGTTATGAATGAACTTCGTAATGATTTTGACAGAGAAATAATTCCATATTACTATAATGTATTAGAAAAGCGCATAAAACCGTTGATTATTTATAGGGCTCAACGAGAGAAAAAAGTGATTAATTTAGGTTGGGAGGAATATTCAACAACGAGTTGCAACACTTTCAAACTATTAAAAAGAGGCGGTATACAAGGTACAATGCCTGAGTTCGAAGCAGATTTTATTTGGAGAAACAAAAGATGCTACGCTTTCTTTTTTCAAAAAGGATATGTTTTGGTTTTTCAGAAACACTGTCTTGAAAGGTATGCCGAGAGGGTTCTAAATGATAGTAAAATACAATTGGAGGATATTCTAAAAATAATTAGAAAACAATTGAAGTTTAATTTTAATATTGTTTTACCCACACCCTCACATCCATGCTGCATTTATTTTGTTGCAGCCGATGCTTTATTTTTAGGAGACTATGAGGATTTGGAAGGAAAATACACGGACAAGTGCTATAACTGGTTAAACACTTGTATTTCGTTGAAAGAAGCACGTACTACACAAAAAGGAATATTGCATTCTTTGTCTATTTTGCAAGAATATGTTTCCTCGTCAGGCATTAATCCGATAGAATCCAAAGAAGTTTATTTAAAAAATAAAAATAGGTTAATAAAGACCAATACAGATAAGGAGAAACTTGTGATTTTTTTTAAATACTATTATATGTTATATCAGCTCATGCTTATGTTTAAAATGCCCTTTGAGGATATATTTAAAACAGAGATTGACGCTGATATGGATTTCTTAAAAAAAGAACTTGAAGAATTTTCGGTCCCCGTAGCAGACCTTTCTCCTTATGGAGAAACAAATGGATTTGCAATTAAAGGTGAAATAGATTATAGAGGTAAGAACAAATAATATAAAAAACAATTTGTTTCATTAAACTATTTATCTTTGTTACTAATTTGTTATCCGCAACAGTAAAATAATGGGATTTGCAACTTTTTGTACATTTCGGCAAGCAATAATTCCGTTATTATTAGCAAATCACTATTTTGCCCTTTCAGGGCGTTAATTGGTTTCATCACCTTTCCCGTGGCGTTGCCACGGTCTAACTGATTTTTGGCCTTTCAGGCCGTAAAAACAGTCAAGATTTTTTGTTGTGGGGTGCATATTACTTGCTATCAAAAAGAGTTCCAAAAACTAAAAAATCAACAAAAAAGTTACACAAAACACACTAAATCCCGATTTTTTTACGTAAATTTGTCGCATCTCACACAGATCAGCTATAATTACAAAACACAAAAAACCAACACAATACAATGGCATTACTGCATCGCTACCAATCCACAATGCACGGCAACTACAAAAAGTTCATCCTCATTTTCGGACCTGTTGCTGCTATCGCGCTTATTTTGTCGGTAATTGCGCGCTACTACCTTTTCGACCCCATTGCCACTCCCGTCTCGTGGACCGACAACGTGGTTCTTGCCATCTGTCTTGTAGCCTTCACCTTACTCTATCGCACCACTCTGCCCGAAAAGAAAGTAACCTTCAAGGAGATTTTTCTGCTCACTGTTGGACTCAGTTGCGTGGCAGCCGTGCTTTATGCGCTTTACCTCTGGTTCTATGGCACTCATACTGACACGGAATTCGTGCAGCGTTTCACCGAAAGCGAGCTTGCAAAGCACTCCCCCGAGGAGCCCGGCTATGATGCTGCCGTCGAGCAGATAAAGGTAATGGCCACACCAAAATATCTGGCCTTTATGGGCTTCGTATATACTGTTGTAACGTCGTTCATCCTCGGCTTTTTCGTGGCTCTGCTGTTCAAGACCGAAAAAAGTCCCCTCCACACAAAAAAATAAACACACAAACAGCTGCTTTACAGCGAACAACGGCAATTTTGTGGAAAAAGAAAATTTGCTGGTGTCAGTTTTTTTTCGTATCTTTGCATTTCCAAAATGAAGTGGCAAAGGCTTTTCATTATGGCGTTAAAACATTATAAACCATAGATTTATCCTATATCAAAACACACAGCAATGGAAGTTAAAAACATCCTGATTTCACAACCCGAACCAGCAAATTTGGAGAAATCACCATACTACCCTCTCATCGAAAAATACGGTCTTAACTTAACTTTTTTCAAATTCTTCGACATCGTGGGCGTGCCTGTGGCCGAATTCCGCAAAAGCCGTATCCACATCAAGGACTACACAGCTGTTATCTTTAACAGTAAAAACGCCATCGACCACTTCTTCCGCATGGTTAAAGAGCTGCGCGAGAACCCGCCCGAGACAATGAAATATTTCTGCACCACCAAAGCCATTGCCCTCTACCTCCAGAACTACGTGCAATACCGCAAACGCAAAGTATTCCACGCCGAACAGACTTTCGCCGACCTCATCGACCTGATGATCAAACACAAAGAAGAGCGTTTCCTTTTCCCCTGCTCGTCCGAAAAGCAGACCGACAATACCAAGATGCTCGACAAAGGCAAGTTCAAATACACCAAAGCCATCATGTACCGCTCCGTGCCCAAGGACCTCACCCATTTCGACCTCTCGAAATTCGACATGATTGTCCTCTTCTCGCCCATCGGAGTGAAATCGCTGCTAGAGAGCTTCCCCAACATTGCCGAAAACGAAAATATAATAGTTGCCGGTTTCGGTCCCGCCACACATTCGGCCATCAACGCAGCAGGAATAAAACTCTCCATTGCCGCACCAGCCAAAAACGCACCATCGATGCCCGCGGCCATCGAAAACTTCATACTCGGCAAGGAACAGGGTGCAACAATTATTGCAAAACCCGCCTCGCTGAAGAAATCGTCGACCAAGAAAAACGCCGGCAAGAAAACAAAATCCGTCTTCACCAACAAGAGCAAATACAAACAGATGCTCGAGGAGAAGAAAGCCGCCAATGCCGCAAAACGCAGGGAACGCCAGCTCGAAAAAGCCCGCAAAGAGGCCGAAGCTCTTCGCAAACAAGCCGAAGAACTGGGCATCCCCTACGAAGCTCCCGTAGCGGCGGAGACTTCGACAACCATCTCCTAAACACCCTCAGCATGCACAACACTTTCAGCAAAAAGGAAAGATTGTGTAGCCAAAAGGCAATAGACGAGCTGATGGCTCAGGGGACGAAATTTTTCTCCCATCCCTTTATGGTACGTTGGCACACGCTGCCGAAAGACGCCGAAACTCCGGCCAGACTGCTCATTATCGTACCCAAACGCAGGCTCCGCCACGCCGTGGACCGCAACCGCACCAAACGTCTTATCCGCGAGTGCTACCGTCAGCAAAAGCACAAACTGTACGCTTTCCTGAACGAACAAAACACAAGCATCGACCTCTCTCTCAGCTACGCCGACAACAACCTTCCCGACTATCATACGCTGTGGGACAAGACAGAAAAGATACTCGACCGGCTTATGTCGGAGATAGAAAAAAGCCAAACCGAGCCCGAACAATGAATCTGATAAAGAAAATACTGGTGAAGATGCTTTTGTTGCCGATACGGTTCTACCAGAACTGCATATCGCCTTTCACACCCCCTGCCTGCCGCTACACCCCCACCTGTTCGCAGTACGCCGTGGAGGCGATAAAGAAACACGGCCCGTTTAAAGGCTCGTGGCTCGCTTTTAAACGCATTCTGAGGTGCAACCCATGGGGAGGCAGCGGATACGACCCAGTGCCTTAAAAAAGGGGTCTGTCGCCCGCTTTTGGCAGACGACAGACCTATATAACTAAACAATACAAATCAATCCATTTGTGCTGCAATCTTGGCAGCAAGTTCCTTAAACTCCTTCGGAGTAAGGTTTACACGCTCTTTGTCGAAAGCCAGCTCGCTACCCTTGTTGATGGGTGCCAGATGGATATGGGCGTGAGGGACGTCAACACCGACAACGGCGACGCCGATCTTAACACAAGGCACCACTTTCTTAAGAGCCTTGGCCACCTTTTTGCTGAAAAGGTGCAGTTTCACAAACAGTTCGTCGTCGAGATCGAAAATGTAATCGACTTCCTTTTTCGGAATTACAAGCACGTGGCCGTAAACAATGGGCGACACGTCCAAAAAGGCCAGACAATCCTCAGTCTCGGCCACTTTGTAGCAAGGAATCTCACCTGCCACTATCTTTGAAAAAATTGATGCCATATCGAAAGGGTTTTACTAACGTTCAACGGAAAGTATCTCGAAATTCATTATGCCTGCCGGCACCGAAACCTCCACAATGTCACCCTGCTGCTTGCCCAAAAAGGCTTTGGCGAAAGGCGAAGAAACGGAAATTTTGCCTTTCTTCACATCGGCCTCGCTCTCGGGAACGATATGGAAACGCTGTTTCAGCTTGGTTTTGGTGTTGCGGATTTCGATAATCGAGAGCAACAGCACTTTGGAAGTGTCCAGTTTCGACTCGTCGAGCAGACGTGCGTTGGCGATAAGGTCCTGAAGTTTCGAAATACGGGCTTCCAAAAGACCTTGGGCCTCCTTGGCGGCGTCGTATTCGGCGTTCTCGGAAAGGTCGCCTTTGTCGCGGGCCTCTGCAATGGCAGCCGAAGCGGCAGGACGTTCCTTGGTTATCAGAGTGTTCAGCTCGTCTTTCAGTTTCTGAAGTCCCTCTTCACTATAATATTTAATTTCTCCCATGATAATAAATTTCTAAAACGCACATAGTTATGTGCAATTCAACTTTTAAATAAAACTGTTTTTTATTTAAACATTTAGGAAAGACCTTGCGGGTCTTTCCTAAATGTAATGGTTATATCAAACTGTATATACTACAAATTCAGAGCAATTCCAATAGAGTGCGAAGCGCTGAACGGAGCGGCAGCACGGTAAGAATAATCTATGGTTATTGTAGGAATCTGGACTCCATCTTTGCGTTTTCCAAGAGGAATGGCAACCGAAGCACCTGCCGAAGGACCGGTGTAGGCTGTTGCACGGGTATCTTCCTTGAACAGGCCGCTCTGGAAAGCGTAACCGGCTCTCAGCTGGAGAATGTTGAAAATAGAGTACTCAAGACCGATCTTGTAGTCGTCGCGGAGGAAAGCGTTGGATGTAAAGCTTGCAGCCACCGTCAGACGCTGGTCGAATTTCTCGAACAAGAAATCGTAAGCACCACCGATGTTAAGGCAAGTAGGCATCTCAAACGAAGCGGAACGAGTCTCGTAGGTCGAGGTAACATCCTGGTCGTTCACCAAAGTCAGCGACATACCATCACCGCTGAAATGCATAGGAGTACCCACGTTTTTCAGGGCGATACCGAATTTGATATTGTCGTCGGCACCGGTTACATACTGGATACCAGCATCGATAGCCACACCTGTTCCCGACACGTTGTCGGTACTTTCGGAAATGATTTTGATGTTGATACCGCCGCGGATGCTCTGGCTGAACTTATGTGCGTACGAAGCCGAGATGTTCATCAGAGAAGGCGAGAAAGTACCGTTGGCACCCTGTTCGGGGCTGTTTACGGTTGTGATGGGGATGTCGCCGAAGCCCATAGCAACGACAGACAAACCCAAAACGCCACGTTCTCCGATAGGCTGGCCCAAACCGAAGGCATTGATGTGTCCGCCATATCCACCGAACCACTGGGTGTTGGTGTACATAACCTCGGTCTTGTTCAGGAATGTGAGACCTGCAACGTTAGTAAACAAAGCGTCGATACCGATTCCGTTAGCGGTGTTCACACCTGCCCATCCGGAACTTCTTGCCCACGGGTTAATAAGCAACTCGTTAGCACCTGCCGTACCCCTACGGTCGTCGTTGCCTGCAAAAGCGGCGGAAACGGACAACAGGGACACAAGCGAAACCATTACTAATATTCTATATCTGTTTTTCATCTTCATCATATTTTAAATATTAATATCAACTTACTCTGTCACTAAATTATTTAAACGAGTTCAAGTCAACGGGACGCATAGTTCCAAACCATTTGATAACCCTTTCGCCAACTTCAGGAACGGTAACATGTATCAGGTACATACCACCTGCGATGGGTATTCCAATATGGTTTTTCAAATCCCAATCCAGAGTATAACCACGGTCGGCGTTGCCAGCGTCGCTCGGCGATGGACCGAGTTTGCGGACAAGTGTGCCGTCTATAGTATAAATGGCTATCTTTGAGTTGGCTGGCAAGTTAGTTATTCTAACCCTGCTGTCCAGCTGACTGGAAGTCTCGTATTCCGAAGAGCTGTAGTAAGGATTGGGGACAACGGTGATGTTGTCGAGTATTGTCTGATTGTCGATGCGGTTGCCTGCCTGATTGGTCAGGGTGATGAGGTCGTCAGTCATCTCGAACATATACATCGGGTTGTTGGCGTTCTTAACCTGCTGACCAGCCTGAGCGGGAGCTGTCTGGTTGGCGCTGTAGTACTTCGAGTACGGACGTCTTACTGCTATGTCGATAGTAACATCGCAAGGAATGTCTTTGGGGTTGTTGAAAACGTAGTTGGAAGAAACTATCGGCATATTAACCCATGCTACACTTGCAAAAAGCAGAGCCGCAGAGTCACGGGCAGGACGCACATATTGGTCGCTCTCGCCGAGCAACAGTCCATTGCAGTATGCCATCATAGGAGCATTGTCGCGGATATGCATCAAACGGTCGAGAGACTCAAGCATACGAGCTGCCCAAACACCACCATCGTACGAAGGAGTTTTGTAGTACTTCGAGACCACATTGTCGGAAACCCTCGAAATATCAACAAACGGCTGGTTGTTGGACTTAAGAACATAGATGAAGTGACCGCCACCCATAACATAGTTCTGAGTACCGTCCATAATGGTGTTCACGGGATTCCACATCATATCGCGGCCATTGTGCTGGACATAACGCGAATCCTCACCAAACATCATGTTCAGACGTTCGCCAGTCTCAATATCGATTGCATAGCCAGGGAACCAACCCATACCGTATTTACGGTCGTAAGTGGTATCCACATTACCGTTTTTGTCAACCGAATATGCTTTACGCATCTGGAAACGCAGTGCGTTGCCCTCAGACTGTGTCGGGTCGTCGCACATTTCAAGAACCGGACAACGAGTCCACTTAGTCTGGTCGGGTGTGATAACAATGTGAACGCTTGGTAGATTAGCCAAATCGTTATAGTTCAACGATTTATTATATAACTGAACTTGGAGGTTCCTTATCTGGTAGTTACGCGACTTGTAGTTCTTGGCAGTTACAGGCGAAGTATTTCTTCTCAATGAGTCGAAACGACTTTCGGGAGCAACATAATACATATATGAGAAACCTGGGTGGAACGAGCGTGTGGAAACCAAACCGTAAGGAGCCCACATACCGCCGACAACACCTTCAAAGGTACTGTATTTATCAATAGCGTATGATTCCGACCTGCCTAAAGCTTCATTCCAAAGATATTTGTAATAGTCGGCATCGATATAAGCCTCTGCACCAGTGTAGGCAAAAGTGTCGAGCAAGAAAGAAGAACGCTCACCTTCTGTAAACTGTGCACCTGCTCTAATCCAGTTGTAGGTGGGAACAGCGTCATAGTCAGGAATACCCTGCAACCATTGTTTGTTGGGATCGGAGAAAGTCATCTCCGAGAAGAGGAGAGCATCTCTGTCGCTAACCAAACCACCAAGTATCGTCTTTCCTGACACAGTGGCCGGGGAAGCAACGTGTTCCACATTTGTGATTCCGACTGCAATACCAAGGTCGAGGAACAACTGTTCATTATAACGACTGATTGTGAAATCAGACGAGTCAACATAAACAGGATTACCGTTAGCATCGTTGAAGAGCGGCGAGCCGTCGACAGACTCGATAGTCCAACGCGAATCATTATCAGCACCGTTGAATCGGATATAATATTTTCCTTTCTTTACATTGAGAGGATCGATAATTGTTATGTTAAGAGGACCATGGTTTTCTTTATAAGTCGGGTTAGGTATGATACAGGGATTCTCCATCTTTTCGTTCATACCGGAACGAACAAAGCGGCCAGCGGGTTTACCTTCCTCGCCGGGGGCACCCATCAGTTCCTCAATAGAGGCATCTGTAAGCTGGAGCACGAAACCACCGTTACCGTAACCTTCGATACGGGTGATTACAGGAGATGTACCATATTCGGCTTGAATTATTGTACCACCGTTCTCGGCAGTAACATTGTGAGGTATAGCCTTGACAGGTCTGATTTCCTGTTTCCATTCATTTTGACGACCGGCAAGGTAGGGTTTCTTCTGACCGTCGAGCTTGTTGGCGTCACTGGGAGAATATTCTTTATAACGGTTGTGAGCGTAAGCTATAGCCACAAAGTAATATTCTTTGTTATTTACCAGTTTGGTATTTGTACCGGTAGCAAAAGCGTCGGTGGTGAGTCTAATGGAATGGCGGATGCCTGTGTTGGCACCGTTAACCATAATCTGAGGAGCTACTGTGCCGAGAGCATTATCAATATCATAGTTCACCAACGTTCCTATTGGAAGAGTGTGGTCGGCATCGTAATAGTTCTCAACATCACACTGATAAACAAGTCTTGCCTTAGTGTCATCTCCGATATCAGCAACAGAAGCATTAGCGTCTTTCAGCTGATAGATCTGATAACCTTCAAACTTGTATGTTCTCTGATCCTGAGAATAAGTCCTGATTTCAGAAACGGTTTCACCATTAATAGTGGTATCAATGGTATATGTCGTTGGGATGGAAGGATCCATCTCGGAGAAAGATTCAGGTACACCATTCTTATTGTTGTTGGATTCGGGGTTCTCATAAGAGAGATAAAGAATTACCTCGTTGGAGAGTTCCTGAACAGTTACTGTAGGAGCTTCGGGACCGGTGAGGAGTTTAAAGCAGTTCTCGAAGAGCGACTGACATTTGTCGTCAACCTGACGAAGAAGTTCTACCGAAGACCAAGCGTTGCCGGAAGTAGCCTGTGCGAAAGGAATACCAACTGTGATGTAGTTGATGGCACCGGGACGAAGGGTGAAGGGACCTGCGGACTGCATGAAACGACGGTCGCCGGGGTTGTTGCCGGGCTCGCCAACAGCAGGAGTTTTTTCTGTCCATTCAAATCCTGGGTCATCGCCATTAGTACCCCAGTTCCACGGGTCGCTATTGCCGGGGAACATGAAGTCGCATTCGAGAGCATCGGCACCGCCTTTGGTACCATCGCCGCCGAAGGTCATACGAGCACCGGTTTTCCAGTAGCCGCGCAAGTAGTTGTAATAGTCGGTAGCCTTTTCAGGTTCACCGTTGGTGTTGTTCAAACTGTTGTTGTAATACACAAAACGACGCATACCGAAACGTTCGTCGTCAACGATGCCGTTTCCGAAGTTCACGCCGTTGATAGCACAGTTACCGATGATGTCATCTTTCTGGAAATACCAAGCGTTGACGTAAGCGTCGGCTTCCTCAGACAGACGAATTGTGTCGTAACCTGCTGCGGGGTTATTGGGGTCGAGTTGGTAACCTGCAAGAGCGTTTTCGTAATAAACACGCATTTTTGCTATGTCAATCTTGGGGTTGTCGCTCTGGTCGGGATCCATATAAGGACCTTGGAAGAAGTCGATACCTACTGCAGGGGGAATGCCACTGTAAGAACCAGTTCCGGGACCGTCAATATCTTTACCGTTGTAACAGTAACCAAGACCACGTCGTACGTCGCATCCCACATAGTCGTCGTGAGAGTAGCCCAAATCGGGGTCGACCCACTGGCTGAAGTAGGTGTTACGCAGTGTGTAGGACGAACGGTTGATGATTTCGTAGGTGTAGAAAGTCATGTTGTTGATTTCGTCATTGGTGGCGAAGGCGAAAGCCTGGGCTCTGATTTCGAGACCAATCTGGTCGCCTTTCGACTCGGTGTGGGAGTTACCCATATCGTTGAACACCCACCAGATTGTTTGGTCGCCTTTAAGCACTTGGTCGGAGAGGATACCTCCTGTGATAGCCTGACCGCCAGTACCATATTTGCCTTCCATTGTAGGAGCGGGCTCGTATTTCTCGCCGGGGTTAAGGGCTGCTTTCAGTGTTTTGGGGCAGAGTTCGTTATCGAAATCGTAATACGGGTAGTCACCTTTAGTGTAGTTGTACTCGCCATCGCCGTCGGCATCGAAGAAAGGAGCCAGATATTTGGACTGTTTCATTGCGGTGTTGCCATGGGCAGGCCAGTTCTTAATCACATCCGGGATAAGGGATTCGTCATAAGCGTCGTTGGGTGTAGGAGCAGAACCTTCCTCATAGTCGAACATAGCCTTAAAAGACGAAACGTCGGCCTGAGTAATTTTGTAGTGTTTGTCGTACTCGTTACAAACCTCGGCGGAAACGGATGCTGTTCCGTCCACTGTAAGAGGGCCGGGCCAGTAGTCGTTACCTTCGCTACCGAAACGCAGAGCTGCGACACGGAGCTGGTCATCGACGTCGGTACCACCGATCCACAGGGCTGCGCAGAACATGGCGGTAGAAGTACCATTCTTAGGAATATTGTATTTGGCCAGACTGCCGTCGTACCACATATTACCGTAAGCGTTGATCAGAGCACGCACGTTGTTGACGTTCAACTCGGCGGAACTCTGAGCTCTTTTACAAGCGGCGGCTTTGGCTTGCAGCTTGGCACGGTTGGAATGGCCACGTTCCCACTCGCAGTCGCGAGAAAATGCCGTTCCAAATAGAGACATGCATATTAATGCAACTAATCCCGATTTTAAAAATATATTTTTCATCTTTTCTCTAATTTCAATTAAACAAACTTACACGTTAGAACTGATAGGTCAAACCCACTTTTATCAGTCGGGGTCTTGAATAGTTGTAGTTGCCGTTGGACAAAGCAATCATATACAAATCCCTGTACGATTGTGAGTCGAGGTAGGATTCGATGAGAGTTTGTGTTTCGGGGTCGGTAAGATAACCGTTGTCTTCGGGGTTGCCGGTAACAGCGAATACTCCAGTAACGTTCTTTATGTTGAACACGTTGGTAACTGTTACAGCAAGCACAAGGTTGGTGGTTCTTTTCTTAACTTTGATGGGCCAGTGTTTGTCAACCACAAAGTCGAAGTAGAAGCCCCATGGCAGACGTGCGCCGTTGTAGCTACCCACGATAGTGCTCTGGGTGTTGCTGTAGCGGCGGGTGTAAGGACGACCCGACTGAGCCACGGCGATCAGGTTGACACCGAAGTTCTGCAACGGGTAGAGTTTTTTAACACGATCGTTGCCTTGTTCGTCTTTGGTTTTGCGGTCGATTGACCAACCTTCTTTTTCACCAAAACGGTAGTCAAGGTTAACCTTGAGTTCGTGACGACGGTCGTCCCAAATGGGGTTCAGAAGTTTCAGAGTGGAATAACCTTCTTTGATAAGTTCCTGCATTGTTGTCGAGGGAAGTCCTGTTCCTTCAGCATACTGCAGTGTGTAGTTGGCGTTGATACGGATGTTGTTGGTGGCACGCAGGTCGTACGACAGCGAGATACCTTTTACAGTTTTGAAATCGAGGTTGTCGTAGGAGTAGTAGTTGGGGTTGGGGTCAGCACCAGCGTACTGTACCAACTGGATAAGGTTACGTGTTTCTTTATAGTAAGCTGTGATGGTGATAGCCGAGTTTTCGGTGAGCAATTGTTGCAGACCTAACTCGTAGTTGGTGATCTTTTCGGGTTTCAGGTTGGGGTTGGAGATGCTCGATATCTGAGTCATATAGAGATAACCAAGGTAGTTGGCCTGCCATCCGCTGGAGGGACGGTTGCAGATAATATCGTAACTAGCCTTGAAGATTGACTTGTCGCTCACGGGGAACGAGAAAGCTATACGAGGCATTGCCACAATCTGCGGGTCGTAGTCTTTGAAAGCGCTAACCGACGGGGTATTTCTCTGATAGGAGGCCTGTGCGTCGGGTTTGCGGAAAGGAGTGGGACGGCCGGCGGCACCTTTAACGTCGTTGGGGTCGGAAGTTTCAACACCGTCGGCGGTGTACCAAGTGGCACCGTTACGGAAACCGGTGATGGTGGGTGTGGAAGACGAAGGATCGTCGACATAAACCACCCAGTCGTCACCAGCGCCGGCGGGGATATTGCCTGCGTAGTTCACACCAGCAAGTTCTCCCACGGTGTAGGATTCATAAAGCAGATAGGGGTCTTTCAGCACCATCTGGTTACCGTCGAAGCGGTCGACACGCACACCCACGTTGAAGATGAGGTCTTGGAACTCAAACTGGTCTTGGATGTAACCTGCCATATAGATGGGCGAGAAGGCGCCGAGTTTTCTGTCGGGGCTGTTGAAGAAGTCGTCGAGAGATTGTTTGCCTCTTATGCGGTTACCGCGGTGGTCGAAACCGTAGTAAGATACGATAGCGTTACCGTCGTTGAACATCTCGTCGGGCGAGAGCATATCCAGCGAGAACCAGTTGGGATCGTACATATCAACATCGAGCCAGTCGGTGCTGTTCACGGGAAGACCGAGTTTTGCACGCATAGCTCTGTCGAAGAATGTCTGGCTGGCTTCGTCGTATTTGCGGTCGTAGTTGATGGTGAGGTATTGGCCCGATTCGTCAACAATAGGATTGTCGAGGTCGAGCTGAGTGATATGGGCGTTAGCCGATTGTCTCATAATTGTCCACAGAGAGATAGGTGCCAGTGAGTATGAGTAGCTTGTGGACTGGTCGTATTGGAAACCGAGCTCTATAGCGTGGCCACCGAGGTCGGCGGAAACTTTAGCCTGAACATACACATAGTCTGTCAAAGACTTGCCGTAAGATGAGTAAGGTGTTCCAACATTGCTTATAAGGCTGTAAATCGACGAAGGTGTCTGGCCGTTGATAAGACCGTTGTACATCTGGATGTTGTTGAAGTTGATGAGGGAGCTTCTGATAGCATCCATACCATAAAGTTGCGAAGTATATTTGGCCATCATCGGGTTGTAGGGCGAGGGGGTGAAGATAACAGCTGTATCCATCCAGTTGGTCTGTATCCTTGCCACCTGGTCCACACCATTGAGGTTGAAGGTACCTGTTTGATATGTACGCACCTTTCTGGTTTCGAAAGTACCGATATGTCCGTATTTGAACACGTCATCGCCGAAATCCTGATTGTATGTTCTTGTCCAAACGCGGTTGAACATACCCGAGATGTTGTACATTACATTGGTAATGAACGACGATTTCTCGGCACCGGGTTTAGTGGCGTCGCCGCTGGCTTTCTTTTTATCGGGGAAACGCTGGGTGAAGTCGGCCATGATGGAGAAGTTCTGGTAGTCGTAAGTGCCATGAGTTCCGAGGTTGAGGGGGAACAAACTGACACTTGTTTCCGACGAACGGTTGAACATATAGTCGGCCGAAATCTGCAGAGTGGCGTAGTCAGAGAAACGGATGTCGATACCGCCTTCTACGTAGGCTCTGTAAGCAGGCATACCACCTTTATATTTTATTGTATGGAAATCGTCCTTGCGGAGATATTCACCGGAATAGTTCACTGCGCCTGTGAGGGGGTCATAAATGATAGGCTCATTTTCGATTCGCTCGCGAACGTCGTCATTGACTATCTGGTAGAGGTATCCGTTGCGACGGTAGTACTGGTCGAAAGTATAACGCAGCACACCGGTAAGACGGAATCCAACGATTGTCTTTTCTGCCTTGTCGCCCTTGGCTGGTCTTTTATACAGCGGACCGGTGAGGTAGAAAGTGAGGTCGTTGAAATATCTGTAGTCGAGATATGTTTCGTAACGTACCATTCCGTTGAACTTATTTGCTGGCGGTTTGAGGGTGATAACCTGTGCGCCACCGATTGCCTCGCCGTAGCGCGCGGGTGTACCGCTAAGGATCACCTGGATATCGGCGATAGCTTCCTTGGGGACGTACACGCCAGATTTTTTCCTCATACCTCCCACATAGGTGGCCATACCTTCGTCCTGACCACGCATAGAACCTACGCCGCCGTCGCTATAACCCACACCGGCCACAGTTGCCACTGCCGATTCGATGGAGTTGCCCGGCATACGTTCGAGGTCTTTAGCGGTGATAATCTTACCGCCTTCGGGGGTTCCTTTACTTATCAGAGGGTCTTTTGTTCCAGTAACGACCACCACTTTCAACTGCTGCGTTTTGTCCTGCAGCTTGATGGTGTCGGCGTATGTGGAACCGTTTGCCTTTACGGTAATACCTTTAACCTCTGTTTCTGCGAAACCGACGGCTGATACTTTGATGTCGTAAACGCCTGCCGCCAAGGGCTTGATGGTGAACTCGCCATTGAAATTAGTAGCGTCGCCACCGCGCATCTCGCCGTTTTGTAAGGCTTGGACATTCACGAAAGCCTCTGGCTCATTCGTTTTGGCATTGACAACTACACCCTTGAGGGTTCCTTGTCCGATTGCCACAACGCTGGTTACTAAGAGCAACCCAAATGTCATCAGTACTTTTTTAAACATACTCATCTAATTTTCAATTAAATACCTATCTTATCTATTTAGTTTTTTATTTTATCAGTTTACGTAGGGGTTTTCCAATATAACGCTTTGAATTACAGCTTGTCGCAGGTCGAAACTATAACCGCTGCCCTGCTCTACTACGGGTTCGGGTTGTACAAACACCGGTGAGGACTTGGGCTGTTTTGTCTCTTCCTGCATTTCTGCCGGATTGTATTCGTTGTAAAGGAACTGTTCCTGTCTCGGAGCCTGAGTTTCTTGCTGTGGAACATATCCTTGACCGAACACCTGTCGCTTTATTTCCTCTAAGGCGTCGGCCGTATCGGTGTAAACGGTGGAATCGGGTGCATTTTCACCCGAAACCACGGTCTTCCGTTTCGCATTACCACGCTTGTCTTTTTTACCCAAAAGACTTGGTAATGAGAACAACACCAATAATAATATCCACAAAAATGTGCTCATTTTCCTATCTGAAAAATCTCTGCAAAGATACTCTTTATTGACTAATTATAAAAGTAAAATTTCATTTTTTTTCAAAAAAATCTTTTTTACTCCTGATTATCAGTTATTTATTTTTGCTATTATTTTTCTATCTGTTTTTCTTCTTTACGTTTCATCAAATCGTAGAGGATGGTGCCCGAAATACATACCGAAGAGAATGTACCGGCAGCCACACCTACGAGCAGTGCGAAGATGAATCCGCGCAGTGCCTCGCCGCCGAATATGAACATCATCAAAAGCACAACCAATGTGGTGCCCGAGGAGTTCACGGTACGGCTCAAAGTGGAGTTGATGGCGCTGTTTATCTGTTCTTTCAGCGTGCGCTTCGGATACAGTTTCTTATACTCACGCACACGGTCGTAGATCACCACGGTGGCGTTGATTGAGTAACCGATAACTGTAAGTATGGCGGCTATGAACGACTGGTCGACCTCCATGTTGAACGGCAGCAAGCCGTGCAGCAGGGCGAAGAGACCAATAGTAACGAGGGAGTCGTGGGCCAGGGCGATAACACCGCCGAGACCGAACTGCCATTTGCGGAAACGCAGAGCTATGTAGGCGAAAATCACCATAAGTCCGACCACGAGGGCAATCACAGCGTCGCGTCTCACGTCCTTAGCCATTGTAGCCTCTACCTGTTCGGAACTTATTATACCCACAGGGTTGGTATTTGTCGATGCAAACTCTTCTTGTGTGATGTTCTGATTTTTGAAATATTTTTTCGTGCCGTTGTATAGTTTTTCAACGATTACATTTTTAATGCTATCTTTTGCACTGTCATCTACATCAATGCCAAATTTCGTTGTAACCTTGATTTGGTTCGACGGGCCGTAGGTTTTCACCTCGGGAGCGTCGGGGAACTGTTCGGCAAGGCTGGCACGAACATCCGTAACATTTGCATTGCTTGCCTCAAGAGGCTGGTCGAAACGTATCACATATGTTCTACCGCCTTTGAAATCGATACCCATATTGAGTCCGCGGATAGCCAGAGCTGCAATGCCAATTAAAAGCACGGCACCTGCAATGTAGTAGAACATCCTTCTCTTGGCGATGAAATCGACACCGGTGTTGCGGAGGAAGTTTTCGGAGAACGGGAAGGAGAATGTCATCGGTTTGGACGACTTCATAAAGCGCTCAATAACCAAGTGAGTGATGAAGATACTTGTGAACAAGGATGTAAGAATACCTATACACAATGTAACGGCGAAACCTTGAACAGGACCGGAACCGAACATTATCAGCACGATACCTGTGAGGAGGGTGGTGACGTTACCGTCGATGATAGCGGAGTAGGCGTTTTTGAAACCTTTGTCCACCGACGACGCCACACTGTTTCCTGCCCGCAGCTCCTCCTTGACACGTTCGTAGATAATAACGTTGGCATCCACAGCCATAGCCATTGTAAGCACGATACCTGCTATGCCAGGCAATGTGAGTACTGCTCCGATGGATGCTATAAATCCGACGAGGAAGAACATATTGGTAAGCAGTGCTATTGTTGCCACAACACCTGCTTTGTTGTAGAATATAATCATATAGATGAACACCATAATGAAGGCCACTATGAAGGAGAGCAGACCTGCATTGATGGATTCCTGACCGAGCGAAGGTCCAACCACAGCTTCCTGGACTATCTTGGCCGGGGCGGGGAGCTTACCAGCTTTGAGGATGTTGGCAAGGTCCTTGGCCTCTTCGTCGGTGAAGTCACCTGTAATGGATGAACGACCACCAGCAATCTCTCCATTGACGCGAGGAGCTGAGTAAACCACATTGTCGAGGACAATGGCTATGCACTCTCCAACGTTGGCTCCGGTGATACGTTTCCATTCACGGGCACCTTCGCTATTCATTGTCATGGAGATTTCCTGACCGGTGGCGCTTATGTCCTGACGTGCGTCGGTGATGACGTCGCCACTGAGCAGGGGCGAGCCGTCGCGGGTGGTTACCTGGATGGCGTAAAGTTCATACAAGTTATCGTATCTCGAAGGTTTTGCACCCCAAAGGAATTTAACATTGTTGGGGATGATGTTTTTCTGACGGGCTTTTGCAAGCATCTCGTCGATTGCGGCTCTGTCCTTGGGGAAAGCACGGCCTACCACACAGCCTTCTAAGAGTTCGCCGGTTTTGGGGTTAATATTTGGATAGAGCTTGCTGAAAAGCGGGTTGTTTTTCTCATTCTCGGCCTGCAGCTGTTCGTTTTGCAACTGTGTGCTGTCTTTGGTAAGCTGGCTGAGCACATCATTCTTAGCAGTATCGGCGGCAGCCGTGTCGGTTGTGAGATTAGCCATCAGCGAGTCCATAGCTTTGTCGGCTGTGGTATCTACGGAAGTGGAGGCTATATATTTGTCCACATCTTCCAAAAAATGGAAAACTTCTTTGTTTTTGGCTCCCAACCAGAACTGGAGTTCTGCGGTGCCTTGTAGGAGTTTGCGGACACGCTCGGGTTCTTTAACGCCGGGGAGCTCGATAAGGATACGCTCGGAGGCACTCAGTTTCTGGATATTGGGCTGTGCAACGCCGAATTTGTCGATACGCTGACGGAGAATCTCGTATGTGCGGTCGTAAGCGTCGGACACCTCGGAACGGACAATATCCATCACCTTCTTGTTATCGTCGGTGAGTTTCACTTTGTCGCGCAGCTGTGTGGCGAAATAGGGAGCCAGCTGCACATCGGGTTTAATTTTGTAGATGGCATCCTCGAAGAGCGAGACGAAGTTTGTGTTCGGGGTTACTTTCTGCTGTTTGAGAGCTTCGTTGATGGCTGCATTGAAAACGGAGTCCTTGGTGTGGTTGCCGAGTGCGATTACCACATCGACAGTGGACACCTCCATCATAACGTTCATACCGCCCTTAAGGTCGAGGCCGAGATTTATCTCACGTTCTTTGGAAACTTTATAGTTTCCCCACGGATTATACCAGTGAGAATTCCTTGAGGTTTCTTCGTAAACCGAGTCAATGAAATAAGCCTCACGAGCCGTGGACAATGAGTCGTAGATAGCCTGTTCCTTGACGGCATCACCGCCAGCCAAATCGTGAGCCAAAGCCTTGATTTCAGGAGCATTAGCATATTCACGGGCTTTATTTTCGAAATGGCGTGACGAGAAGTTGAACGACAATTGGTACAAACACACTATCGCAAATAATATTGCGAAAAATCTGATAAGTCCTTTATTTTGCATATCTTATTGTTATATAGTTATTAAAGTGTATTCAAACAATTAAAAACAAATATTTTTAGACGTGCAAAGATATGAAATTTTGTGCAAACAAAAAATTTTTTTTGTCGCTCATTTTTTTATCACATTGTATATCAGTCAATAAAAATGATATTTTTTTTTATTATTCCTTTTCTGGCTGTATATTTGGAGAAAAAAATGTAATTTTGCGGAAATTTTAGTGATATGGACAAAAACAATATACCTATAAAGAGTATGGCCAAAGAGGACATGCCTCGCGAGAAGATGCTGGCCAATGGGAGAAAAGCGTTGAGCAACTCGGAACTGCTTGCTATTGTGATTGGTAGCGGCAGCCAGAACATGAACGTCCTCGAACTGGCCAAGAGACTACTGAAAGAGTCCAACAACAGCCTTGTAGATCTGTCGAGGAAAGAGATTTCGGAACTGAAGAAAGAGGACGGCATAGGCGACGCCAAGGCGGTGAGCATAGTGGCAGCGCTGGAGCTGGGCAGCCGCATGTGGGCGGAGACTAAAAACAGCGAGGATTCGGTGATAAAAGACAGCCTCTCCATATATAATATATTGGCCTCGGACCTTGACATGCCAAACGAGCTATTCTATGCTATCTATCTGAATAACAGAAATAAACTAATCACCAAAAAGCAGATTTCGAGCGGCGGACTTACGCAGACTTCGGTGGATGTGCGTATGATAATTAAAAACGCCGTGGAATGCAACGCCACGGTGATTGCGGTGGCACACAACCACCCTTCGGGCAGCGTGAAACCAAGCAAGGAGGACATCAATCTGACAAAGAGAATTAAAGAGGCCTGCGAGATTATGGACATCAAACTGCTTGACCACGTGATAATTGGGGAACATTTCGCGTCGGGCGGAAATAACTACTTCAGTTTTTACGACAACGGCCTGCTGTAAAAATCATGGTATGAGATGGTTGTGAAGATTTTTAAGAAATATTTTAACATTTTTGTTTAATGGAAAAGCAACCCTTGACGGGGGCGTTTTTTTGCGTTGGTATCATCGCCCACATGGCTACAGAAAGCAACCCCTGACGGGGTTGTCGTTTGCAGGGTGAGAATCATCATCAGCCCCCAGACTGCGCTTTGAATTATTCTCCGCTTCGCTATCGAAACTGCCACTGGCAGTTTCTTCATCGGGGTTAATAGGATGATGTGCTTTCAGCACTTTTTTACACAGGGCAACGGATGCTCTCTACGAGAGTGTGTTATACAACTACTGCTCAAAAATGGTTTCCTTCACTATCTTGACAGGAAGAGGAAGTTTACCGCTTTTAAATAGATTGGCAATATCTTTAGCCTCCTCTTCGGTGAAATCGCCTGTAATGGAGGATCGGCCACCTTCGATTTCTCCGCAAATGCGGGGAGCAGAGAAAACCACATCGTCGAGGACAATGGCTATGAATTCACCAACATTGGCTCCTGTAATGCGTTTCCATTCGCGGGCACCTTCGCTGTTCATGGTTATAGTTATTTCATTACCGGTAGTATTATTGAAGTACTGACGTGCGTCGGATATGACTCCACCATCAAGTAGTGGTGAGCCGTCGCGGGTGGTTACCTGGATGGCGTAAAGCTCATAACGATCGTTGGTTCTTGATGGCTTGGCTCCCCAGAGGAATTTTATGGTCGGGGGAAGGATATTTTTCTGACGTGCTTTTGCAAGCATCTCGTCGATGGCGGCTCTGTCCTTGGTGGAAGCAAAACCTACCACGCAGCCTTCTATGAGTTCGCCCGTTTCGGGGTTTATATTGGGATAGAGTTTCGCGAACAGTGGGTTATTTTCGGCCGACGCGTTTTGTTCATTGAGTTCATCAGTTGTAACATTATTAGTAAGGGATGTATCAACTGGCATAAATTGAGGATGTGCGGCGATGAATTTATTCACATCATCCAGATAGTTGAAAGCGTCTTTGTTTTTGGCTCCCAACCAGAACTGGAGTTCGCCACGTTGTTGCAGAATGTAGCGTATGCGGTCGGGTTCTTTAGCTCCCGACAGGTTGAGTTTAATTCGGTCAGTTCCAATTTTTTCGAGTTGTGGACGATATGAACCGAATTTGTCAAGACGCATGAGCAGGATCTGGCAAGTGCGGTCGTATGCATCTGTAGCCTCGGAACGCAAGACGCTCATAACAGTGTTATTATCATAGGTCAGTCTTATACGGTCGCGCAACTGTGTGCCGAAATAGGGAGCAAGCTGCACATCGGGATCAAGCTTGTAGATAGACTCTTCGAATAGGCTTAAGAAGTCAGATTGTGGTTTTTCCATCTTGAGTTTCTTTGCCTCATCTATGGCTTGGTTGAAAAGAGAGTCTTGAGTGTAGTTGGCCAAAGCCAAAACCATCTCATCGGTGGAGACTTCAAGCTCTATTTCCATTTTAGGACCTCTATTGCAAGAACTTGTAAACAAAAGTGTTACGACTGATAACAACAACGCTATTTTTTTCATTTTTTATGTGTTTTTTTGAGTGATTTGATTTTGCAAAAATACGATTTTTTTTTGATTTATTACTTAAAGGCAACCCCTAACGGGGTTGTTTCTTGGGGCGGGGGCATCTGTTACTGAAAGGCAACCCCTAGCAAGGTTGTTGTTTGCGGGGAGGGAGACATCATCAGTCCCCAGACTGCGCTTTGAATTATTCTCCGATTCTCTATCGAAACTGAACTGTCAGTTTCTTCATCGGGGTTAATGGGATGATGTGCTTTCAGCACATTTTTGAGAAGCCTTCAATACGATGTCATATGGGGCAATAAAAGTTGCGGGGCGTTTCTTCGAAACGCCCCGCAACGGTTTTGACACTATATATAATGTACTATTCGGCGCTGGAGATGAAGGGGTACTTGTAATCGCGAGCGGGATCGAAAGTCTCCTTGATGGCCTGCGGCGAGGTCCAACGGATAAGGTTGAGGTAGCTGCCTGCCTTGTCGTTGGTTCCGGAGGCACGTGCACCGCCGAAGGGCTGCTGTCCAACAACGGCTCCGGTGGGTTTGTCGTTGAAATAGATGTTGCCTGCGGCATTCTTCAGCAGGTCGTAGCCGGTACGCAGGGCCTTGCGGTCGGTGGCGAAGATGGCTCCGGTGAGGGCGTAAGGCGAAGTGCTGTCGAGGATCTGGCAGGTCTTTTCGTAATCTTTGTCTTCGTACACATAGATAGTGATGATGGGTCCGAAGATCTCTTCGCACATCGACTTGTAGTCGGGTTTCTTGGCCAAGATAACGGTGGGTTCGATGAACCAGCCTTTTTTCTTGTCGCATTTGCCACCGAAAACGATTTCGGCGTCTTTGCTCTTCTTGGCGTGGTCGATGTAGTTCTTGCAGTTGTCGAACGATGCTTCGTCGATAACGGCGTTGACGAAAGCGGAGAAGTCGCGGACGTCGCCCATCTTTATCTCTTTCAGCATACGGCCGATGATTTTCTCAACTTTGGGCCACATGGAAGCGGGCACGTAGGCACGGCTTGCTGCGGAGCATTTCTGTCCCTGGAATTCGAAAGCGCCACGAACGATGGCGGTAGCCACCTGGTCGGGGTCGGCACTTTTGTGAACCATGATGAAGTCCTTGCCGCCTGTCTCGCCGACAATCTTGGGATAGGTTCTGTATTTGTCGATGTTCTGTCCTATAGCTTTCCAGAAGCCTTTGAAAGTGCCTGTGGAGCCTGTGAAGTGGACACCAGCGAGGTTTTCGTCGGCGAAAGCCACACTGCCGATGAGGGCACCGCTGCCGGGGAGGAAGTTTACAACGCCGTCGGGGAGTCCGGCTTCCTTGTAAATTTTCATAAGTATGTAGTTGGAGAGCAGAGCCGTTGTGGATGGTTTCCAGATACATACGTTGCCCATCAGAGCGGGGCTGAGGCAGAGGTTGGAAGCGATGGAGGTGAAGTTAAACGGAGTGATGGCGAACACGAAACCTTCCATGGCGCGGTAGGTTACATAGTTGAGAGTGCCGGCGTCGGAGCAGGGCTGGTCGCTGTAGATCTGCGAAGCGTAGTAGGCGTTGTAGCGCAGGAAATCGACGAGTTCGCAAGCGGAGTCGATTTCGGCCTGCATAGTGGTCTTGCCCTGGCCGAGCATAGTGGCGGCGTTGATGAGATAACGGTATTTGCCGCTGATGAGGGTGGCTATCTTGAGCATAACGCTGGCGCGGTCGATCCACGGGGTTTCGGCCCATTCCTGACGTGCTTTCATAGCTGCGGCGATAGCTGCCTTCACTTCTTTCTCGCTTACCTTGTGGTAGCGGGCGAGAACGTGGTGGTTCTCGGTAGGCATTACGATTTCGCCCATATTTTTGGTTTTCACCTCTTTACCACCGATGATGGCGGGAATTTCGGTAACTTTGTTGTAGAGTTCGTCGAGAGCTTTACGGATTTCTTTGCGCTCGGGGCTGCCGGGAGCGTAGCCTTTCACCGGTTCGTTTTCCGGCTTGGGGAAATGGAAAATTGTGTTGTTCATATTATAAAACGTTTAAAATTATTTTTTTCTCCTTTATGTTTCACTTAGTAAAGATCGCGTCTCTCCGAGACGCTGGTTCTCAGCGAGTTCGTTTTCACCCCCACACTGCGTTCCTTGTGTGGGGTTATTGAAAGCATGTGTCTCCGACACATTTTTGGTATAGAATTTGATAATCATATTATTTTTCTATACAGAATGTCAAAAACCATATTACCATTTGATTCTATGATATTTACGAATTAATTGACGTTTTTTCAGACAAACAAAGATACAAATAAAAAATGGAATTTGACTTTTTTGACGAAAAAAAATTACGCAGAACGGAGGAACGGAGTGTATTACAACAGGTTATGATGAAGGTTCGCCGCACGTCATCTTTTCGTGCATACGCCCTACCCCACCCTTTTGTTGGGTAAACGGAATGTCCTTCGAGTACGTCAGAGCTGGAAGTTGAGCGGCAATGTGTACTGTACGCGCACGTTTTTGCCCCTCTGCATACCGGGTTTCCAGCGAGGCATCGCCTTAACCACACGCAGAGCCTCCTCACCGCAGCCGTCGCCGATATCGCGGAGGATTTTTGCGTTGGAAATAGAGCCGTCCTTTTCCACAACGAAAGATACGAAAACCCGTCCGGTTGTTTTGTTGGCTTTTGCCTTTTCGGGATAGTGGAGGTTTTCTATCAAGAAATTCCTCAACCCTTCGTTACCGCCAGGGAATTCGGGCATTTGCTCGACAACAACAAAGGTGGGTTCGTCAACGGATTCTTTGACGCTGCTTTTACTGCCGGTGTTTTGTGCCGAGAGCGACGCTACGGCGAGCAGCATTACCAATGATAAAACAATTTTCTTCATAAGTGTTTGGTTTTAATATGTTTTTAATTCAAGGACCACGTACTCGCTTTTGGTGCCGATGCGGAATTTGCCTCCCCAGATGCCGAGACCGGAAGAGACATAATACCGCGTTTTGCCACGCTGGTGCGAGCCGTAGGATTTTTCATACAAAGCTCTTGTTATCAGATTGATAGGAAACACCTGCCCGTCGTGGGTGTGTCCGCTGAACTGGAAATCGACGCCGGCTTGCTCGGCTTGTTCAAGATTGTAGGGCTGGTGGTCGAGGAGAAAGATGTATCGCGTAGTGTCCTGTCCTTGAAGGATTTGTGGAATGCTCTTGCGGTTGGAAACGCCACGGTCGTTGCGACCTGCGATAAGTATGTCGTCGCCGAATGGCACACAGGTGTCGATAAGCAAGTTGATGCCGGCCTTGCGGTAGAAGTCCTTGGCCTCCCCTACCCCCGAAATAAATTCGTGGTTGCCGAGACAGGCATAAACTGGGGCGTTGAGCCGATGAAACTCCTCGTACATACGTTGCTGATTTACAGGATACGGACTTATGTCGATGACATCGCCGGCAATGAGGATTAGGTCGGCATTTTCGGCGTTGAGCATATCCACCCATTTGGCAAGGTTGCCGCGCTGGTTGTGGTAGCCGATATGCAAGTCGCTCAGCATAAGGATTTTATATGGATGGGAGAGTTTTTTCTCGGTGGTGGCGGAGATTTGGGTTCGATGCTTGTGGTAGTAATGGATGTTTCCGTAAAGGAAGATGACGAAAATCACGCCCGTCACCAACAGGGTGCCTTTGAGGGAGTTGTGCAGCAGGTGGGCTGGGATTACGTGGGTGAGGCGTAGTATGTCGAGCAGCAGAAAGAGCATAAAAAGGTAGAGCAGTATCATCACCCACGAGGTGGTGATTTCGTAGATGACCGCGGCGAGGGAAACGGGCAACTTCTCCATACCCACAACGACGCTAAGTATCATGGAAACAATGAGTAACACCGCAAAAGCGACAACAACTGTCTTGGCGATGTTGCCGAAAGGCAGTATCTGCCAAATACGCACCATGACATAGGTTAAAGCGGCCAAGACTGCGGCTAAGAAGATGATTATCATTGTTTTGTTCATGTTACTGAAAGGGAACCGCTATGCGGTTCTTCTGGTTGCGTGTTTTTGATTCGTTGCAATTGAAAGGGAACAGCTACGCTGTTCTGTTTTTTTCTTTTCTATTGTTTCGTTTTTTTCTATTGAAAGGGAACAGCTACGCTGTTCTTCTGGTTGCGTGTTTTTGATTCGTTGCTATTGAAAGGGAACAGCTACGCTGTTCTGTTTTTTTCTTTTCTATTGTTTCGTTTTTTTCTATTGAAAGGGAACAGCTACGCTGTTCTTATCGTTTTCGTGTTTGTCGTTGTTACTGAAAGGGAACCGCTATGCGGTTCTTCCTGTTTATTATGTTTCGTCGTTTTCTTGTTTTCCTATTTGTTTTTCACGTCGAGGGCGTCGCGGATGCCGTTGCCTACGAGCATAAAGGCCAGCACGATAATCATAATGGCGAAACCGGGCAGCAGCGCGAGATAAGCGGAGTCGAGAAGGATGTAGGCGTAGTTCTCTTTGACCATTGTTCCCCACGAGGGCATGGGGGGCTGCACACCAATTCCCAAGAAACTCAGGCCAGCTTCGAGGAGTATGGCGGAGGCGAAATTGGAGGCGGCAATGACTATGACGGCTCCCAGGACATTGGGCAGGATGTGTCGGAAAATGATACGGAAAGTGCGGTAACCCAGAGCTTTGGCAGCTTCGACATACTCTTTTTCGCGGATGCTGAGCACCTGTCCGCGAACCACACGGGCGACATCCACCCACATGGTAAGTCCCACAGCCACAAAGACTTGCCAAAAGCCTTTACCCAAAGCGAAGGTGATGGCGATAACCAAAAGCACGGTGGGTATGGACCACACGACGTTGATAAGCCACATTATCAGGCTGTCGACCCAACGTCCGAAATAGGCGGCCAACGCGCCGAGGGTGATGCCGATGAGCAAGGCAATGGCAATGGCAATGAAGCCTACGGAGAGGCTCACGCGACTGCCTATCATTATCTGACTCAGCACGTCACGGCCGTAGCCGTCGGTGCCGAGGACGAAGGTGCGTTTTTGGATGCAATGCTTACGCACATATTGCTGCAATTCGGGCACGGAGTATGTATGTAGCTGGTTTTTAAGGTCGTAGTAGGTGGTTTTGCCGTTGGAACTGGAGATGGGTTTGTCGGGGTTGACGGCAAAAGCGATGTCGGCAAGGGCGAAACGGAGTATCTCGCCGTCGTTGGGGGTGGAACCGGTGTAGGTCTCGACACGCAGGCTGTCGGCATAGAAACAGTATTTGTATATGGGATAGGCGTAGTAGCTGAGCGGTTCGCCGTGCAACATCTTGGAAATAAGAGAAGTACGCTCGCGCTCGACATTTTCCTCCACACAGAGCAAAGTGGCGGTGGAGCCGGGCTTGAGGGTGGCGAGTTCGAGGTACTGCTGGTTGCAATAGGGGGTGCTGTCGGGGGTAATGAGATAGCCGAGGATGGCGGTGATGGCGAAGAGTATGATGACAACGAGGCTGGTCATGGCCATTTTGTTGCGTTTGAAACGCCGCCACACCTCGCGGTTGAGGGACACGCCGCCCTCGGCATCGGCCACGGAATTGCGCAGCTTCTGCCCGAACAAACGTCCGAAAAACTTCCTCTCTGCCATTATCTATCTTGGTATCAGGTGGTTATGTTTTATGTAATGAAATTAGTCCAAAAGCAAAGATACGATTTTTTTTAATTCGGAGGTCGGAATTCGGATTTCGGAATTATTTCTCCTGCTCGCTGAAGCTCGCGAAATCTCTGTAGATCTTGGGTATTCTTATTTTCCTACTCGCCTACGGCTCGTGAAATCTTTTGAATCTTGTAAATTGTTTCG